>NZ_JAMPLI010000042.1:0-46643 GCF_039962475.1 Leptolyngbya sp. GB1-A1
ATTGACGCCTGCCAGCAAGCCTTGACGGTGACGACCCAGCAGGACATGCCGGTGGACTGGGCACAAACCATGAATAACTTGGCAAGTGCCTACTTCAACCGCATCCGAGGCAATCGAGCCGACAACCTGGAGCAAGCCATTGACGCCTGCCAGCAAGCCTTGACGGTGATGACCCAGCAGGACATGCCGGTGGACTGGGCACAAACCATGAATAATTTGGCAAATACCTACTTGGACCGCATCCGAGGCAATCGAGCCGACAACCTGGAGCAAGCTATTGACGCCTACCAGCAAGCCTTGACGGTGACGACCCAGCAGGACATGCCGGTGGACTGGGCACAAACCATGAATAATTTGGCAAATGCCTACTTCAACCGCATCCGAGGCAATCGAGCCGACAACCTGGAGCAAGCTATTGACGCCTACCAGCAAGCCTTGACGGTGAGAACAAAGCAGAACATGCCGGTGGACTGGGCAGCCACCATGAATAGCTTGGCAAGTGCCTACTTCAACCGCATCCGAGGCAATCGAGCCGACAACCTGGAGCAAGCCATTGACGCCTACCAATCTAGCCTAGAAATTTATGACGCTGAGTCGTTTCCTAATGATTGTCGCAGAGCAGCCCGCAGCTTAGGTAACCTCTATGCGGAGCAACACCGCTGGGCAGCAGCTGTCCCCATCTACCAAAAAGCACTCCATGCCGCAGAATTGCTCTACCAAAGTGCCAACCTGCTCGATAGCAAAGCGGCTGAACTGGCAGCAACGGCAGATTTGCCTCGTCTTGCTGCCTATGCCCTCGCTCGCACTGGTCATCTAAAAGCTGCTGTTCTCACTCTGGAGCAAGGACGTGCTCGGGGACTCAGCGAAACCCTAGAACGCGATCGAACTGACCTGACCCAACTCCGGCAAACGCATCCAACTCTCTTTACTCAATACCAGGACATTACTACCCAGCTTCGTAACCTGGAGAGCCAACAGCGATCGCGCATGACCTCAGAAGAACGCTATAGCCTCACCCCTGAAGCCCTTCGCACCGAAGCCCTTCGACTGCGCCAAACCCTAACCGAAACGATTGAGCAGATTCGCCAGGTGGAGGGCTATGCAAACTTCCTAGCTCAACCTGACTTCGAGGATATTCAGCAAGCCGTTCGTCCTCACGTTCCACTGGTCTACCTGGTTCCAACCTCTAGTGGCAGCCTCGCCCTCATCATTACCCAAGATGACATTGCTGATCTTTGGCTAGATGAACTGAACGAAACGGAGCTGATCGAGCTGCTTAACAACAGCTGGTTCAATGCCTACAAGCAATCTCGAGATAATCCCCAAGCTTGGCTAGAGGTGATCGAACAAATTACTCATCAACTTTGGCCCCTGCTGATGGCACCGCTGATTGGCCACCTGAAACAGCACTCCTTCCAGCAAGCTATCCTCATTCCCACCGGAGGATACCTCAGCTTGCTCCCACTCCACGCTGCCTGGACAGAAGACGTAACCACTGCTACTGGCAAACGCTATGCCCTCGACGAAATTCACTTTACCTATACTCCTAATGCTCGGTCAATTAATGCCGCAGCAGCCATTGCTCAGCGAGTTGAAGCAGATTCAATTTTGGCGATTGATGAACCTAGGCATAGGTACAAAGACGAGAAAGGCAACTATCAAGCTGTTAACCCCTTGCCCAACTCCAGTCGGGAAGTGAAAGCGGCGAGCGCTACTTTCCAAAATGCTACTGTTCTCCTCCACGGACAAGCCACCCGTGAAGCCATCCTTGCCGCTTTACCCCATGCCAATGTTCTCCACTGCTCCTGCCACGGTAACGCCAACGCCTTTGAACCTCTTACCAGTGGACTTGCTATGTCGGGCGAAGGTGAAGCTGCTATCCTCACCCTCAGAGACCTCCTAGACCTGAAACTCACCGAAAGTGGAACCGGCGGCATTCGTCTGGCTGTCCTGTCTGCCTGTGAAACTGGTCTTCAAGGCATTGAACTCGCGGATGAAGCCATTAGTCTTCCTACTGGGCTACTGCAAGCTGGAGTCGCTGGAGTGGTCGCTTCGCTCTGGTCGGTGAGTGATCGCAGCACCATGATGTTGCTGGTCAAGTTTTACGATCTCTGGCGAAATGAGGGACTGGATAGTTCCATTGCTCTGCGTCAAGCACAGCAGTGGTTGCGAGACTCGACCGATGGCGAAAAAGCAGACTACTTCAGGTTTCACACCTTTGAGCGAGAGGCAAATAGCTATGCCCATCCCTACTATTGGGGTGCTTTTAGTTATGTCGGGGTGTGACTTTGCAATATGTGTTGTTGAGATGGAATTTTAAGATGTTGTTTACAGACGAAGAAATCTTTGAAGCAGCTCGAACGATTCGTGTCTCCCTACCCGAACTGCTTAATGCTCAAACGGCTCAAACATGCGATCGCCAACTCTCTGACTTGTTGAACAGCGATGACGAAGCAGGAGAGGTTGCCCCACAAATTTTAGAAGTCTTGACAGCCCATGATGAGATCAAAGTCTGGCTTGCCAATTTTCTTGGGGAAGCACAGAAGGGATTCAGTCCTTTAGCAGGAGAAGGCTCACCGGTTTTAGCTGATAAATTCGTCTGCCCCGTTGGCAACGACTACACTTGGAAGCAACGCACTAGCGCACAACAACCGCCGCTTTGTCCAACCCACCAGGTTCCTCTCATTCCTGTTAATCAGCCCTAAAGTGCCTCATGACTGCAAAAGTGTTGGAAAGTTTTGGTGGCAAACTGGCAGAGCAATGGGTTGCTACCTTGCTCACTCCGGCATTTATATTTTGGGCAGGTGGGCTTGCGGCTGCCATCCAACACTTTAGTTGGAACAGCATTGCCACCCGCTTCTCTCAACAGCCAGAACCCCTCCAAATTGCTATTCTCGTGGGTTGCCTCTGTGGTGTAGGAGCCTCGGCATTCGTTGCCCAACGGTTTGACTTAGCCGTATTACGAGGACTGGAAGGCTATGGATATCTCGCTCTGCGCTATTGGCTCCAGCCATTCACAGCACCTGTTGCCCAATGGTTTGATGCGGCAGTATCAAGAAGGCTGAGAGGCTTTAAGTGGTATCAAAAATCATGTCGTCTGCTGAAACGACTTATCCCGATTCAACTGTGGCGCAAGCAATGGCTAGAGGAACGATGGCAACGGCTGGATGAAACACGCGCTCGCCGTGAATATGTTCGCTGTGATAACGCCCTGCACCAATTTCCCACTGACGATGCCGATGTCATGCCTACCCGGTTAGGGAATATCCTCCGCGCCGCCGAACGACGACCGTTAGAAAAGTATGGACTGGATGCGATCGTGTGTTGGTCTCGTCTGTGGCTGCTGATACCAGATGCTGCCAAAAAAGACCTGCAGGAAGCTCGGGCTGACCTTAATACGGCTGTGCGGGTTTGGCTTTGGAGTGTGTTGTTTGCCGTGTGGACCGTGTGGACCTGGTGGGCACTTCCCGTGGCAATCATCGCCGCATTATTTGCTTATGGCTGGGCGATCGATGCTGCGATTGTGTATGCCGATTTGATTGAGTCAGCGTTCGACCTGTACCGTACGTTGCTCTATCAATCGCTGAGATGGACCCTACCCGCCAATCCTAAAGAGGAGCAGGCAATGGGTGCTGCACTCACTCAGTATCTTTGGCGAGGGTCAAATAAATCCCAACCAACCTTCACCAATCCAAACTAGTTCCGAGAAAAAGTAGGCACTAGCCAGATCTACTCTTTGTATGGGACCCTCGACTACTAGACCTGTTGTAAATAGAAAGGACCCAAGTAAAACATGCGGGGCGCTAAACTTCCTATCTCCGCCGCAAGCGGACGAGGCATTACGGAAGTTTTCCTTTGAGACGCACCCCCGCTAATGGCCAACGCAGCAAGCAGCAGGGAATCTGATCTAGAGAGTTTGAGGGGAGTCTATTACTACCTCTGGATTCACAGGAATAACTCTACAACTACTGCCCAAACCACTGGGGAGTAGGAATTAGAGTTATTGCTCTCCTCAGCAACTTAATGGGAATGACTTGCCTTATTTCTGCCTGCGCTTCTATTGAATCAGTCTCCTGCCACAGTTGCCGCACATCTTCAAGCACTGCTTGAGAAGCCCATTCTTCTGAAGGTTGGGAAAGGAATTGAGTTGGATCACCTGGTCGTTTTTCTGAATTTAAAGGACCAGGTGATCCAGGGGCTACTGCCCGATCGCGCCTCATCTGCCGCTGTTCCAGAATGCCGATCGCCGCTTGCCAAGCGAGTTGATGCAAGCGGTAAACCCTCAGCTTCTCGCCCTCATGCCCCGGTATTGAGCGCGACCAGCGGAACTCCACTTTGATGCCCATCTGCGACAGCAGTTGATGGACGATTTGCACATCACTCATGTCCTCGGTAATCGTGAGGCTAAGAGCTTGCTTGATCTGAGCGGCCCACTGCCGAACCTGGCAGGCATAGGGATAAAGGGTGTACTTCGTCCATTCCTTATTGGGGTCCAGAAACTCCGTTAGCCCTAGCTGCTCTCGTATCGCTCGACGGAGCTCAGCACTGGAGATGTCCCACGGGCACAATGATTGATTCCACTTCAACTGGCTCTCTAATGCCTTCACGGTGCGATCGACTGCCACTCCCGGATAGAGCAGTTCTTCTAAGCTCCGCAGTTCCCCCCGTCTTCTGCCCTCTTTATCTGCCAATACGTCTTCAACCGTTAATTCCTCCAGGCAGTAAAACTCTTTCAGATAAAACTTGGCGATCGATCGCTGCTGCTCTGGGGAAACACTCTCCTGTGCCTCCAGTTGCAGCACTTCGCTGATCGTCAAATCGACTGCTGTCACCATGCTCTCCGCATCCAGTTGCCGCAACTCATCGCGAGCAATCTTCAGCAGTTCGCCAATACCGCCATTCGATTCTCGGTTCTCGATCGTGACCTGGTTGCCCTCAAAACGGAGCCGCACGATTAATGCCTCTCGCAAATGCAGCATCGATCGATTCTGGGCAGCGGCAATCCGGCAGTAAAGGTCGAGGTGGGGATCAGCTTGCCAATCGTAGGTTTTGAGGTCTGGAACATCTTCCCGCAAGGATGAGCGAATTAAGCTGACCGTGGCAGAAGTGCGGCTTTGCAAATGAGATTTTAGCTCTAGAGAATTGGTGGAACGGGACGCTTTGCTATAGTTGCTGCCCCGTTTCGCGCACCAAACGACCCGTTCCACCGGCTCCCGGACTCGTCCTAACGCCTGTGCCATATCTGCATCGGTAGAACTGACCCCTCCGAAGATGCCATAGACTCTGGCAATGATGCCCTGAGCTTCGATGCTGACCCCGGTAGACAGGGAGGGAGAGCAGATTACAACATCGAACTCACCTCGCTCCAATACGGAGTCTGGACTCTGGATGAAGGCTCGCTCAAATTCTCCGCCGGACGTATCAGAGTTAATCACTAGCACCCGCAACCCTGGAAACTGCTGCTCGATCGTCCTGGCCAATGCCTTAGAGGTTGCTTTGCTGTCTGTTGCAACAAACATTACTTTACCGGCTTCAATCGTGCTGATGTCCTCTAGCAAATCTGCCATGATTGCAGTGCGATCGGAGCAGTTAACCATTCGCACTGCATACCCTTGCGGCTGATAATCGTTGCGGATTAGGAAGACTGGGTTTGCCTCTTCCCTTAACGCCTTGAGATAGTGCAGCGTCGCGTTGTCCAAATCCGCATCGGCGACAATGACCCGACGAGCGACTCGAATCAATTGCCGGAATCGAGCGAGCAGGGCTGGCCGCTTACCATCCTTGGCGCAGGTGCTGGAGGTCAGCAGGTGGCGAATGACCTGAACCACCTCGTCAATCACCAGGTCGCATCCGCGAAATTTGTCGGGATCGATCGCCAGCAGAGAATCAACGACAAAGCTAACGCGGAGGGTGTAGGCAGAACCGGAGATAAACTCTCCATTTGCTTTGTCCAGGTCGCCAATGTAATCCAGCTTCAGCCGTTGGCTGAGGGACCGTTGCAGTGATCGCCGGTGTCCTGCTGACAAGACTTTCTCCAAGCCCTCGACCTGATCCGCAATCCACTTGGTCTTTCCCGTGCCCTTAGGGCTGCACAGCGCGATCATGCCCTCAGCCGGAAGGCGTTGCAGATCCAGGGTGGACAAGTCAGCAGTTTGTAGCCTAATGGCAGGCGTCCAGGTGAGCTGCTGGGCTAGCTGCTGCCAGATGCGCCAGTGTTCTAGTGGAAGTGCTTCAATATTCGCTTTTTCCCAGGCTTGAACCCCGCAATTCACGATCAGGTCATCAATCCCCTTGCCGTCTTTGCCGCTCCACTGGGCGATCGCCACTGTCCCCTGAGCTTGGTGCAGTAGTCCACCAAAACGAGATAAGGCAACATTGACCCGCTGCCGCGTTTTGTCTTCTGCATCCTGGTCAAACGCCAGCACATGCGGTCTGCCCACCTGACAGAAGCGCAGGACATCGGCAATCAAAGTGCGATCCCCGATTGCACCTTTGGAGTAACCGCCATTCACCCCATAAAGCGCGATCGCAACGTAACCCAGGCTGAGGAGAGCTAAGGCTTTCTTACCACCTTCGGTCCAGACGATCGGAAGTTCAGGATGGTCAGCTACCCAGTCCCAGAAGGAGCCGTCTAGGGGCACTGCTACACCGTAACGATCAGCAATTCTTTGGCGGATGACGGGTGGGAGATCGGACAGAAAGGCTCTTGAACCGTTACCAACCGGAGTTTCATACTTGCAGACCTTCCCTTTTTGGTCCACCCTGGGCTGACCCAGTTTTGCTTGCCAGCAGGAATGGTCTTCATTGAGCAGCAGTGCCGCGACCGTTGCGATCGGCTTATTAATCCAGAAGCGGGTGTATTTCCAGTTCAGTGCGTCGTGGATGGGCGTTTCCAACACTTCCCCGCACTCGTAGATGAGGTCGGGAACGACTCGCACAGTAGCAGCAAAAAGGATAGGGTCGATCGCGCTGCCGTGAACGAACTCTTGTGCGATCGCTGTGCGGAACTGTTCTAGTGAGATGGAGGGTTGTGGCTTTGTGCCGTTCTCTTCAGCCCTCTCTGGCTGTGACAAATTTTGAGATACAAAACCCTGTGGAGACGAGGATGTCCTCGCCCCAATCGATGAAATATTCATAGTGACGTTCTTACGCTTTAGTGAATGTGTTGCTGAATTTGCAGGTTCTCCTGTGACTTTTGGGGTTGAGTGTTGAAGCGGTTCCCCATCAGGCTTGAGAAAAATTGCAGCAAAAATTGACGCACTGATCTGGCAGTGTGTTATCTTTGTCTCAAGTCTGGGTGATTTTTAGACAAAAAATCCCCGCCGCTGAAGAAGTGACTTTTTCAGCGATTCAACCCCCCAGGGGGACTTATGAAAAACCAAATAGACTGTCTAAGAACTAAAAACCACTGGTGTTAGAGATTGCCCGCTCGTTAACCAGTGGTTTTTGCCTTTCTGCTACTGGTTTTTATTTGTTTGAGCATTGGTTCGCTAGTTTCACCTCCTTGGCTTAGTGGACAAACTTGGTATCTAGTGGCACTCGCCCGATCGGGTTGAGGCGCGACTAATGTGCAAAGTATAGATCCGATCGGCGTTTGAGAGAAAATTGAGATCTTGGAATTGGCTGGGTTAGGGGCTATATCTACTGCACAGCTTGGATTATTCCTAGCTTCCTGACAGCACTTCGCAGTAGTTATCGTCATGGTGATCGTCTCTATGCACTTGTTCTAAGAATTAAAAAATCGACTGTAGAAGCCTGAGTTGCAACCAGCCTGGACAACTCCGAGATATTAGCTGATTGCTGCTGAGACACCTGAAGATGCCCATTAATCGCTTCAATCTGGGTGTTAATGGTGGCAGTTTGGCGATCGATCGCCTCAATTAGCCGATCTAGTGATTTTGTTGTTTGTTTCACCCCGGCGTTCATCTGCACAATCTGATCAGCCAGCCCATCAACACTGTTTGCAACGGTGTCCAGCTTGCCGCCGATGGCTTCCATCATCTGCATGATGCGATCGAGCCGCTTTGTGATGCGCTGATCTATTGCTTTTATCCGCGCGTCAGTAGCTTCTATCTGGAATCGAATTGCGTTTCTAGCCATTCTGACTATGTCTCACTTATTCTGAGGAGGCTTAAATTCCCCTTTTTCTTTGGCTTCCCTAAGTGCTGTTTCAACCAAAAAAGCAGCGAGGTTTGCTGTGGGTCTACCCTGCTGGTTCGCCCACTGCTCTAATTCCTCGAAAACTGCATCAGGCAGTGTCATGAAAACTCTCTTGCTCACACTGTCATCCACTGAATTCTGCCTCCTATCCTACATTTCAGCGTCAGTAATGAAGCCAAAAGCTAATTAATTGAAGCTTATGTGTAGCTGTCAGCTACTGATATGCTACAGTTAAAGCCATAAATTGACAAACGATCGCGCAACAGTCACAGCACGACGAGCGCACGACAGACATGCTTCATCCTCAAGCCACACCTCTAGAGCATCAGCTTTACACCTTCGATGAACTGCGCTGGCATCTTGCCAAGTATCGCGGCAAGAAGTTACCTCCCAGTACGTTGCGGGATTGGCTGGCTGTTCTCAAAATTCGACCCAATGAGGTCGGCTGCTATGAGCCAGAGGATTTGAAGTGGTTGATTCGTTATTGCTTCTGGCTGAAGCGCGGCGGAAGTGCAAAAGGCTTTCAAATCATTCAACAACAGGAGATGCAGAATGCCAGTCGATAAGAATGCAGTCCTCAACGGCAACGGTAAAGCACAGCAACCAGCCCAAGCTCAACCCACGACGGACGAAACTACAGCCCTCGCAGCCCTGACCCAGACCGCAGCAGGTACAATCCGCCAATCGATCGGAACCATGACCCAGCTGGCAGAAAAGCTAGAAGACCAGCGCGACCTGGTAACTGACCATGCCGCAGATCGCGTTGCTGCCATCCTCGACCCGCAATCTATCCAGGCAGAAATTGCCGTTAAAACACTCTCGCGGCTGGAGGGCAAATCCTTCGTCCCTTTCGAGTTGGAGGCGATCGAGTTACCCGAAACGCGGCGATATGTGCCGCAGTTGCCTCAATCCTATGCTGTGGCGGCATTGCCTACCTGCTCCAACAGCAACGACCGCAGCCCGACCGATGCCACAGAGAGCAAAACAACCTCCAATGGGAAACCCAGAACGGAAGCGGGGAAGGGGTTCGGTCTGCCGCGCAGCGCCTCTTAGATTGCCAACAGTGAGCCACAACCGCATCTACTGCCCCTCTAGGCTCCAGCCTTTCGCTAAGGACATTCCATCATGGACCCGATCGACAATCGCACCCTGAGTCAACTACAACTCAGCCCTAATTCCCCAGGCAAGCTCTCCTGGTTTAACTTCGGCTCGATCGTCCGCCAATGCCAGCGCCTCTCGGCTAAGACCTGGCTCTGGCTCGCCATCGGCGGCATGGGTATTAGCTGTGCAGGCTCTCTGTTCTGGCTCATATTCCGTCAGGATGGACTGCAACTGGCTGCCACTCCTCCGCAAGAGTCTTATCTTGCCAAAGACTTCAGCCCCGAAATGCTGGCAGGCATTACTCCCAAAACACCAGAACCAGAGGTGATCGCCAAACTCTATGCCATCATCCCCAACTACGAATACATCCTGTCTGAAGCTGCCTCAACCCACATGGACACGATGCTGCTCTATGAAGCAGTCCGGCTCAACAACGAGGCACTGAAAGAAGTCCAGGAATCGCGCTATGACGCTACTGATCCCGCGATCGACATTGACTTAGGCAAGTGTCCTGATGTGGTGAACCGACAGCGGTGTGTCCTGCTCCGCTTTGCTGGGGACGGTCTCAAGCTGATCCAGCAAGGAACAATCGCCCGTGATGCTCAAACGGTTGCTCTTGGCTATACCCGCTATCGTGCTGCCTTACTCGCTCTTTACCCCCAAGAGCCAACCCCACCCGATAGCTCAATGGCACTGCAAGGACTGCTCAACTATCGATTGTTAGCCTATGCCCTGTTGCAACGCTTACCGTCTGCTGATCCCTTTGCACAAAAGCTTGACCCCAAACTGACCCAACAGGATGGAGCCAGCGCGATCGAGCAAGCCAATCCCGTTCCTATGGGAGGACAGTAGCATTATGTACCTCAGCAAGGCACAAAAACGAGGCATGACGGCAGGCTTACTCGGTGTTGCTGCTCTGCTGTTTGTGCATGGTGGAAACAAGGTATTGAACAATCCTCAGACCTTAACCCGCCAGGACATTCAACGCATCCATGACCTCGGACTAAGACGCGAATCCGTTGCTCTACCCGGCAAGAAGGAAGCTGCTGTGGTGGGTGTGCTGGAGATGGCGCTGGCAATGGGCTGCCTCATGCTGGCGGTTCCCCTCTCGGAGGCAGCCCCTCGTCGGATATTGCCCAAGTCGCTTGATCCTGCCGACACTCCCAAGAGCAATATCCCGGCTCCCCCAGATGCCCTAGTACTCCTGCGATCGCGCTTGGCGGAACTGCTGAGTGACTATCCCTGGCTGAAGCAGTGCATTGCCTGCGAGAGTCTGATCCTGATTGCGCCTGCTGGAGGTGGCAAAAGCTCGATCGCCTCGGTCATTGCCTTCCTGCGAGCCATCCTGCGCGGGCATCGGGTGATCATCCTTGATCCCCACGGCTCCATCAACATCGAGCGAGGCGTTTGGCTGGTCGGGGATGTGGTTCAGGCCGAGGTAGACATCCTGGGCACGCAGGCAACGATTACAGCGCGTCATAGCAAGCAGGAAGCGCACTCCGCCATTCTGGATGAGTTTGGCGCACTCTGCGCGGACAAGAATTCTGCCACCGCCCGGTTTGCTGCTGAGATTGTCGGTAATGCCATTCGCAACAATCGCAAGTTCCACAACCACTACATCTTCCTCTGTCATGGCAGGGCAAAAGGGCAGATGGGTGGGGAAGCCATGCCCTCCGGCTACCTGGATAGCTGGACCTACAAGAGTGCGGTGCTGGAACTAGAGACGGACTACGACGAGTGGGGCGAAGCGGTGTTTTCAGGACGTGCCCGGTTCAAACCCGGAGGCAATAGCTTCGACGACGATGCCGCCTACACTCCACTCCAGATCCCGGACTTCCTCAACCCGACCGCCATCCGCAGTGAGTTCACCCACCTCTTTGCCCACCTGGGGCTGAAGCAGGCAGAGCAGCGGGCACAGCCGCCTCAGTACGACCCCAAGATCGAAAAGCTGATTGACGAGGCACTGGCGGAAGAGAATCTGCCGCAAATCAAGACCCTGCTCGATCGCATTTATGAGTCATCTAAAGAAGTGAATCGATGTACCTCGATCGACCTGCTCGAAATCGTTTCCCAACTGTCTGATACTGCCAAGCAACTGCTCATTTACTACTTCGATAAAGGTCAAAAATATACCAATTCAGAAGGATGGCTGGAAGTAAAAGTGCTACGCGAAAATTGGGCGAAAAACAAAGGGATTCTGGCAGACCAGCTCAAGGTCATTCTAATGGAAACGGTGACAGCCGAGATTGCAGTTTTGGAGCGCACCTGCTGGAAGCCAAGGATTGCTAAATCAGACTTGCCACCCAACTTTGGGCAGGTGTAGGTGTCAGCAGATGTACAGGTATCCCTTGCTCGATCGCAGTTTCAGCACACCTTTCGCTTAAGACTGAGCAGGTCCACACCTTCATAGAAACCTGTCAATGGATCTGCTCATTAGCATTACCAGAAACGAGAAAGGTTTGTCAAGAATCATCGAGAAACGAGTTTTCAACTGTTAGCAAATAGGAGCACCCAAAATGTCAGAACAAAGCAATCGTTCAACCCATGACACGGCTTACCGAGCCGGTCAAACCACACGCGGATTTGTTGGAGAAATCGCGACTGGAATGAGTGGGTTTATCTGGACCATTACCCACCCTGGAAAATCATTTCTGCGTACCGTGGGTGTGATTGGAATTTGGAGTGGCACTGCCGCAATTATTGGTGGCGTTGCCTACTTGCTCGCAGGGCAACCGGGGACCAGTCAGTTCGATCTGTGGCGACCCGCGACCTGGGGTGCGAGTGCCGTCGATGCAATCCGTCCTGGCATCAACACCGGGCAGCAGCTGATCCGAATGCAGTTAAACGAAGTGCAGCCCGGAGAAGCTGGACAACCCGCAGACGAACCGGGATATCGGAGATAGCTCATGCGACGCTGGATCGATCGCCTCGATGTATCACTCAATCGCTGGGGCAGGCGTGTTCTTCAAATCGGCGTAGTTGCTGCGGTGTGGGGAGCTGCTTATCTGGACCTGAAAGAGCCAGGCTATCTCCAGTTCTATGACCCTATCCCCTGGAGTGCGATCAGTAGCTCTGCTCTTGCGCGTAGCGCAAATCAGTTAATTGGCAACTGGGGGGAATGCCCGGCAGCCGATGCCATCAAAGTCCCTGGCATTCCCTCGATCGTTCGCTTTTTGCAGATGCCCTCGACGCTGGAAGACTGGCGGAGACGACTGGGTCAGCCCACCTGCTACAGCAGCGAGAACGGCAAAGCGATTTACGTCTGGAAACTGCAAGCCCTCTTCAACCAGCAGCTCTTCCTCCGCATCGAGTTCCAGCAGAATGCCGCCACCGGCTATGAATTTCTCAAGCAGAAATGACACGCTTTCCTGCGACGCCTCCTCCGGTCGAAGCGCTCAGCCCTGACCTCCAGTTCAAGCTTTGGGAACGGGAACGCAACCGCGTTGGGAGAAGCTGGCTTCTCACCTGGTTGCTCTGCAGCCCGGCGATCGCCTTTGTGGTATTCCAGCCGGTGCATGACGTGGTTGAGTCAGTTTATCGAGGTGCGACCTTTCTCCACTGGCTCACTGGATTGGTTTCACTGCCCCAATCAGGAACAGGAGCGGCAACGATCGCAGTAGGGACGGCAGGACTGAATGGGCAACAGATCGCCGTTGCCCAGGAAATTATTCAGGCGGGGATCGATCGGGGGCTAGACCCGGTGGACATCAAACTGGCGTTAATGGCAGCGATGCAAGAGTCCACGATGCAGGAGTTGGAGCGCGGAGACGACTGGTATTTTGAAGCGATGGGCTGGGGCAAGTCGGACTCCCTCGGTCCCTTTCAGCAGCGGGAGCGCGGCTGGGGGAGCCGAGAATGCCGCATTGATGCGACCTGCTCTGCAAACTGGTTCTATGACGCCCTCCTAAAAGTGAGCGATCGTCATGCGATGCCGGAATGGAAGGCGATCGCCACCGTCCAGCGCCCCGCGAAGGAATACGAGCAGCATTATCAGCAGTGGGCAGAAACCGCAGACGCACTACTGAAAGCGGTCGAAGCAACGCCTGCTAGCAGCGCAGCATCAGGCAAAGTTTTTCCGATCGCCGGATTCACGGTAGCAAACATCAATTCAGTCTATGGAATGCGGGATGGCAGGATGCATTATGGGGTTGATTTGGCTGCCCCGATCGGGGTTCCGATTTTGGCGACGCAAGCCGGGAGGGTCATGGTCGCGCAGATGGGCAGCGACGCTTGTGGCGGACAGGTCGAGATTCAGCATAGCGACGGTAATGGGGAGCGAATTTGCCACGCATCTGAGATTTTGGTGCAGGTAGGTGATCAGGTGAGTGTAGGACAAGTGATTGCTAAAGTGGGCAGCACTGGACGCAGTACGGGACCGCATTTGCATTTTGAAAGAATTGAAGCAGGGCAATCGATCGACCCTACGCTTTACCTGAAGTCGATTGGCAGCACACCGCTTAGCAATGGAGCAGAAAACAACGTTAAGCCTGGCACAGATCCCCAGGAAAAATCGCAGTGGGATCTATCCAAGATTCAGGTGCCTTTTGTCCCCTTTGTTTGGCAGCACCAGACGGTAGCCACTACTGACCCCGACCGCTTTACTGTTGAAGTCTGGATTCAGACGAACGCAGGCGCGGCTCCAGCCAGCGGCATCATGATTCGAGAAGACGGGCTGATTCTCACCAATCATCACGTTATCGCTAACGGGCTGCTGTACGTGAAGTTGAAAGACGGGCGGCAGTTCCAAGGACAGACGATCGCCAGTGACAGCAGCTTAGATCTTGCCCTGGTGCAACTCGACGGAGCCGCTAACTTGCCTATCGCTCTGCTTGCTCAATCAGCCAATGTGAAAGTGGGGGATGTAGTGAAGGCGATCGGCTCTCCGATGGGAAGCCATTGGAAGCAGACTGAAGCCTCCGTTATTGCTGTAGACAGCGTTTGTGGTCTACAAGTCTTAGACGGCAGATGTATCAGAACGCCGTCCGGTTTCCTTTATCCCGGCAACTCTGGAGGTCCGCTCTTGAACGATCGGGGGGAGGTCATTGGTGTGAACCGGGCAATCCAGGAGAGCAGCGGCGAGGGAGTGAGTATTCCGATCGAAGTCTTTCACCAGCAGTTCAGAATGCCGTAGAGCTAAGGTTTCTATATGTTCGAGATTGTAGAAGGATAAACTCACTGAGGTACACCTTCTACATCTCTCTGATTGCCAGTCTTATTGCAATCCGCGCTGCTGTTTCAATGCTTCTGGCACATTCCTCGCCGTTCCCAATCCCTTAACTCCATCCCATTTTGTCTCCTCGTTCCAGGTAATTTCCTTTAAATCAGCGCCGGTTAAATTCGTATTGGTCAAAATTGCGCTCCAAACCCTAGCGCCGGCAAGGTCAGTGCCGCTAAGGTCGGCACCCGTAAGGTTAGTGCTGGTGAGGTTAGCGCTGATAAGGTCGGCACTGGTGAGGTCAGCGCCGGTAAAGTCAGCGTTGGTAAGGTCAGTGCTGGCAAGGTTGGCGCTGGTGAGATTAGCACTGGTAAGGTCAGCACTGTAGAGTTTGGCGCTGTAGAGATTGGTACTGTAGAGGCTAGTTCTGTAGAGTTTGGCGCTGGTGAGGTCAGCGTTGGTGAGATTAGCACTGGTAAGGTCGGCACTGTAAAGTTTGGCGCTGTAGAGATTAGCGTTGGCGAGGTCGGCGTTAGTGAGGTCAGCGTTGGTGAGGTTAGCGCTAGTAAGGTCGGCGCTAGTAAGGTCGGCGTTAGTGAGGTCAGCGTTGGTGAGGTTAGCGCTAGTAAGGTCGGTGCTGCCGAGTTTGGCGCTGGTGAGGTTGACTCTGGTAAGGTTGGCTCTAGTGAGGTTAGCGCTGATTAGATTAATGCTGTAGAGGTTAGCGCTAGTGAGGTTAGCACTGTAGAGGTTGGCACTGGTGAGGTTAGCACTGGTGAGGTTAGCACTGGTGAGGTTAGCACTGGTGAGGTTGGCACTGGTGAGGTTAGCACTGGTAAGGTCAGCGTTGGTGAGGTTAGTGCTAGTGAGGTCAGCGTTAGTGAGGTCAGCGTTGGTGAGGTCAGCGTTGGTGAGGTTAGCACTGGTGAGGTTGGCACTGGTGAGGAACCTTCCGACAGTGCGAGTGAATGTAGATTGTGCAATTGCATCACTATAATGAACTACCTTGAGTAAACGTTCTGTCAGTTCGTATTTGCTAGCTCCTTCGCGGAGTTGTCCACTGGGATAGAATACAATCGCGTTTTTGAATTCCTCTGTAGTTTGAGCATAGCGATGCAGTTCTAGCAGCAGGATGATCACATTCAGCCCGGTATACACATCTACCTGGCGCAGTCCAGTAGCAATTGATAATGCTTTCAGTTGTGCCAGCTTTTTCTGGGGTAAGTTTTCCGCAGGAGGAGATGCATCAATAAATTCTCCTTCGCACCAACGTTCATAAAAATTATGTAGCCGTTCAAATAGGATAGTAGGTCGAAAGTCTCGGCTATTAAGCAGGAGGACTCTCAGATGTTCCACAATTTCTTGCGTGAGCACAGGTTGTCCCAGCAAGTCATAGATTTCCCAGTGCAATTTCTCGGTAGAAATGTAGAACTCTTGTCGCTTCAGTCCAGGACGAGTCCAGTCCTCCAATGCTTCTTTTAATCGTTCTGCACACAAAAACTCACCAAAGCTCTTATGGGCAAACTCTACCGATCCACTACTACCTCGTCCTGGTTGTAGATAAAATGCTGCTAGGGCATTTCGTAATGGATTATCTTTGAGTCGAGTTCGAGCAGTTTCTAGTAGTTCTCTTGCGCCATCATCTCCTTTCAATCGTTTTTCAATCATGGTAATAGGCGCACACTCGGTGCCTGTCTGAACTACACACAACCCAGCTTCTGCCAAAATGCGACGCAGGCTTTCCGTTTCTAGTTCAGTTAAATCCCGGTTGAGCCATTTCGGACGTTGTTTCGTCAACACCCAATTCAACGACTGCTCATAAATCAAGATTTTCGCTTTGGCTCCCTCTGCCCCGTCAAACATCTCAAGCGTTAATTCTTCATCTCGGTGCATTGCTGCTAGAAGATACAGCAACAAGGGTTCCTGAGCGAGTCCAGCTTCGCTTCTAGAACCGCGAATACGCTCTGGACAACGTGGGTCTTTCAGAAATGTTTGAAAAGCTTGAGCTTTCTGGGTTCCAACAAGCTTTTGCCACTTGTCGAACCACGCTTTCTGGAGGTCTTGATCCATTAGTAGAATCTCGACCCGTTCCAAATTAGACGGCATCTGCCGCTCAATACTTTGCAAAGACAAAGTTCTGCCTGTGATTAACACTCGGTGCCCTTTCTCAGAGTTCTCCTTGCAACTCTCTTGAAATCTGCCGATTTGCTTCAAAAACTCCTCCAGTCCCCCGCTAGTTCTGCCCTCCATTAGCAGTTCATCGAAGCCATCCAACAGAAATAGGAATCGAATATTACGATCGGTTAGCCAACCCGGATCGTTTTTGGCAAAATCCCGATCTACAGCTTTTTTCAGCGTTTCCTCAAAATCCTTTTCTAAAACCCGGATATCGCGCAATCGAATTAGGATAGGCACCCAGCGAGGATATTCAAACTGTCTTACCCAATCGGCAAACATGCGGCAAAAGACACTCTTGCCGCGTCCAGGCCCGCCCTGAATGAACAGGACTTTGTCTTTTCGCCGGTCATCGCTCAACAAAGCTCTTGCCCAAGTCTCTAGATCAACTAGAGCTCTACTTTTGTCTACTTCTCCATCGTTTTTGATGAATTGTGCCTTTAAAGGGACATAAATATCTTGAAAGGTAAATGATTCTGCAAAAACCTTCTCTTTCGGGCAAGGCTTAATTTTTTCAGTCAAGTAGGTGTCAATGCTGTTGTAGCGCTCCAGCACTTCTCGCCCACCATTTCGATGCAATTCTGCTAGAGGCTTGAGGATATCTGCGTTCTGGGCAAGTGCTGCGTTGATATAGCGGGGCGTATTCCAAGCAATTCGGTTGGTTAAGCTGTCTGCCCAATGTTTTGAGATTCCTGCCTCTTCCAGTCGTGCTTTGAGAATCTTATTAAATTCTTCTGCCAGCTTTGAGTTAGGAAAATTCAGCAGTGCGTCTTTCACATCCTGATCACTGAACTCCTTTTCCCCTAGCTGTTTAAGTTGACGGGCAATCGCCTCTGAAGCTTTTTTCTGCGTTCTTTGAGCTATTAGCTGAGCATAGGGTGTTAAGAGCAATCGAAGACTGTCCAAATATGCTGTTTGGCTCACCAGCATCATGCACTGCTCTAGAGTTGGCTCTTTCTTGGTTGACTCAGCGACAAGTTTAAGGGCTGTGATTGCAAGGGGTGCAAACGGAATGGTGTCCTTAATGACCTGAGCTAGAGGTGAGTTCAGCACATCCAGCAGTGAAGAGATTTCGCCTACATAGGGTCGCAGGGTGTCAACCTTATTACCCTGCTCATTAACCGCTTTTGCTAAATCCAGCACTGCTTTTGCTGCATCTGTTCCCGTCTTGGTCACTTCCTCAACTTTTTGCAAGTTTAGCTCGCGAATGTCCTTGGTCAAAAACGTCCAGAGCTTCATGGCTAGTCTCTTCTGGTACAGTCTGACTCGACGTTAGCCTATTTACCAGCAGAATGAAAATATGTGAAGTACCTGTGTCTCTGTAATTAAACGAACTCATTTCAATTGCCCCCCTTCAGCAAGCACCATGATCAAGTAAGACTGCGATATCTGGGAAAAGTACTTTACTGATCCCACTACTACATTCCCTTGGGCGCAATCCGTGTATCCAGTCAGCTTTGCTAGCGATTGTCTCGATACTTAAAGTTAATATATACCCAAAATAGCGGCTCCATTTAATTCCGCAATCCGTGGATATTGCTTTGTACACTACCTCCTGATGAGCCTAAGCCAAACTCTCGTATGAACTTGGCTATATAGTTCTCCAATTCTAATAACGGTTGTCTGTGCAAAAGGGTTTCCTAGTTAGCCAAAAGAGCAGTAGATTTTCTGGCTAACAACCTAATTCCTATAGTTAATGCTCTACCCTAACACTGGTGAGCTAGAGTACCTTACTAAAAAATTCATTATGCAAGTTTTGGGTGAGCATCTATCACTATTTTCAAAGATCCTATCACCGTTACCTTTATCGCTTAGCACCTATCAATTTATCAGCTAGAATGATTGCCAGAAAAAGGTTTCAGAATTTTTGCAAGAAAAAACAGGCGTTGCACACTTATACAACGCCTAAAAGCAAAAGCAGCTTATTCTTTAGTGTGCAAAATTCAAAGCTCACTGTTTACAGTGAGCTTTGATAAACTATGTCCTAACCTACAAGAAATCTTGCTTCCGCTCAATTTTTATATCGTCGAAGTTTATTTATACATCTAACTTAATCTTTGCAAAATATCCTTGCAATTTTCTGGAAACAGGGTAAATTAGAATTTATGTACTACATACTAATTCAATTTAGCACTTTTCTATGGTTGATACGGCAAGTGCTTTAACTAGCTTTCAGTTAGATTTGTTTGATAATTTAGATGCAGCAGATTCTAGTGATTTGATCGCAGTAGATTCAATAGAAATATTTGCAACAGATGAAACTGCCCCTATTGATACCCTATATATTTGTTCTCAATATCTTGCTTCACTTCAAGATAAAAAGGATATTAATGATACTAAGAATGCCTTAATCCGTTATTTTGTGCCTGGTGTTGGCGGTCCTACACCTTCAGCCAAAAAGCACAAATCAATTTCTCTAAGTGAATTTCAGCAAGGCTTTGAATTCCTAAAAACTGTTCCTCTGAACATACTCTCAAATGCACCAGATATTGTTCTAAGCGTTCTGGAGAAATTGGACAGTTCGCCATCACAGCGAGAGAGGGTGCGCCACAGCCTCAGAGGCTTAGTAGAATGGGCACAAAAACAAGCTTACCTTGAGTTGCCAGAGAATCCAATTCCAGCCGGGGCTTGTAGCCATATCAAAGTAGGACTGTTTGAAGGGTTAAATCTAAAACCTGCAAATGCTCGTCAGATTTTGGAGCAATACTTAGAGCAGATTGAGGATCAGGAAGTTACGTTGGATACGAGCAACGCAATTATTCGATTCTTTGTTCCTGCTTGTGGTGGACCGCTGCCCCATCACAAACCCGCACTAGATATTGAAGTTGAGGCTGGACTTCAATATCTTGAAACAATCCCTTTGGAGTATCTCAATGAATCTCCTGCGATCGCGACTGTTGCTCTAGATGCCTTGGGTCTCACACTGAGGCATGGAACCCGTATTCGTAATGCTTTGCGTGACCTAATCAAGTGGGCTGTGGCAGAACAATATTTGCCTAAGCCAAACTCTGTTGCTCCTTGGGGTGGGGATATTTCATCTCAAGAGATGTTAGGAGTAGTAGTACAAGAAGAGCAACAAACTTTATTTGAGTATTATGAGGAATACTGCCGACATCTAGAACAGATCGGTAGATCAACAGAGCTCAACGCCTTAAGAACAGCCATTATCCGCTACTTTGTTCCAGGTTGTGGAGGTCCTGCACCAGTACATACAAGAGCTACTGCAAACGAAGTTCAAGCAGCATTAGCCTACTTAAAAACCGTACCACTAAACCAACTTTCTAATGGTACTAAGCTAACTGAGACAGAATTCGATCGGCTTAATGTCCCTCTTGAAAAGCGCCGCTCAATTCGATCGCGATTACGAGCATGGTTTAATTGGGCGATGGAGCGAAATGGAGAGACTATAGAAGGTAAAGAATTTCAACCAGTTTTCAATACGTTCTACACTAACGGTGTAAAGCGTGAGTATAAGAAGCCTGGAATGGAGCTACATGAGAAACGTTGTCCTGTCCATGCATTATGCGCGAAACAATTTCCTGATGATTATTTGAATGATGGTTTAAAGGAACAGTTGAATACGTATAAACAATGGCGACGAGATAACGATGTTACTCCTGGAGCACTCACTACAGAGGAAGAGCAAATTCTTCAAGTTTTAGGATGGCTACATCGCTATGAAAGTATTCCCCTAAGTGAGTTATCTTTTGAACACCTGATTACTAGGAACAAATTAGTATTTTGGGCATTTGAGTACTCATCTTATGAGGAGTACCTCATGAGAAAGGAGATCGGTATTCAAGAAGCTCGTAAGCGAGCAGATGAGGATAAAGAACGTGTTGAACGATATCTAGCCTTTACAGGCGAAAATCCGAATTCTAGATCTCGTCGCTTGTTCATTGCGCTGTCAATCGCTAAGTTTCTGTATAGGGATGTACTCGGTTCTGATGATTATCCAGAGGATAGGGACATTCCTATCCTTCGTCGTTTATTGGATATTCAAGCGGATCTTAAGAAAAAAGGTAAAGCAACTCAGCAAACCGTGAAGTACAGCGAAACTTCAACTTCATGGGAGCAACTTGTTAGAGCTATGGAGAAAGAACGGCAACGTGCTGATCTAGTTACCATCTACGTCAGAAATAGCCGAATGCGTCAAGGGTACAAGACTCAAAGACGACCTGACACAGCAATTGCAAACGACCTACAATGTTTTCTGAGTATCGCATTTTGTATTATTATTCCCTCTCGTTCGCGAACTTTTTATGACCTTCGTATTGGAGAAACTTTTAAGGAGGGGGTCTTAACTAAGTTAGGTCTATTATCAATTCAAGATCTTCAGAAACAAGGTCTATGGGAGCAATATAAGGACGAAATTCGCTTCTACATCCATCATGAAAAAGAGGATTTCAAAGTAGGTAAGTCAATGACACCTGCATTGCTGGAAAGCGAGGGGTGGTGGGCTGAAATAACTAATATCTCGTTTGGTAATACCTGTCTCTATGACTATATTCGGCGCTGGTTGGAATGGGGACGGGCAATGCAAGGGACAGTTCCTCACAATTTCTTCTTCCGAAAAGAACGAAGCCCAGGCCCTATGGAAGTTTGTAATTGGAACAGTCGGATCAAAACAATTTTTGAACGGTGGACGGGTGTGCCAGTTTCACCAAAGAATGTTCGTAAGATTTTTACTAGTGAATTTCCAGAATATACAGAAAGCGCAGCATTGTTGCTGCAACACTCTGAAAGAATGCACATGACACATTATGATATGCGACAAACTGTTGACAAAATGCGACCCGTAATGGAAGCAAACGAAGGTTTTATTTATAAAACTTTGAGCAGTATAAAGGCAATTGCTCCTGGTACTGCATAGGTTTCACTAACAAATAATAGCTACCTGAATCTTGTTGCTTTAACTGCTGTAACATTTCCAATTCGTCTGGTTGAAGGCGATCGCCTTTTCATCGAACATCAAAGCATCCCACTTCAGTAGGCACGCTTCTCCTGCCCGTAACTCATGACGAAACATGAGCAGTAGTAGCGTGCGGTCGCGCAATTGCTATCTTCCCTCTAGAGCAGCTACCTTTACTTCTACCCGCTCAATTTTCACCTGCACTCGCCCGATCTCTTTCTCGATCGCCGTGAGCCTTTTCCCTCGTTCGATCGCTGCTTCAATGCGGGAGATATCGGCAAGGGGAACGTACTGCGATCGTTTGCCACTGGGCAGCAGCTTCCCCCGTCCTGCCCGGAGCCGTGCATATTTGAGTGATTGTTTTGCCGATACAGATGCAGTTCCACCACCAGGCGCAAACTCAAGTCGCACACCTTGTAGGCAGTCTCCCGATCCCCGAAGTTCTGCGGCTTCCTGCTCCAATTCTGCCAGCCGTGCCTTCAGTTCTGAAAGGTTCATCTATTCGTGTTACATCTGAAAAGACCAAGTAGAATGTAACACGAATAAAAAGGAGGGGAGAAAGGGCGATTGCACCAAGCGTACTAGGCAGGAGGGGAGGGGGGATTGGAGAAGGTTCTTTGAAGTTGCTAGCTTTGTGCTAAGGCATTACTGCGTTGGTTATGCGAGTCCTCTCATGGGACTCCGTAGGGCTATGGAAAATCGCTCGGGTTCGAGTTAGAGATATCAGTGAGAAGTGTTGATTTTTGTACGGATCGGCCATGCTCATTGCTAACCTGGATATGCTCCATATCAGTCAAATAGATGAAGCTCAATGCACACTTGGGAAATTAGGGAACTCAGAGGGCAATCTAAACTTCAGCTCTTCTCCTTGGGATAACCAACCGCTTCATGGTCTTATCTAAAGCCCAAAGTGCATCTCCTCATACTTTTCCTTAGCCAGTCCGTCCTACTTTTGCATGAACACGACGAACCACTCCCAAACTGCTGCTTTTCTCTGGTCCATTGCTGACTTGCTGCGAGGCGATTTTAAGCAATCCCAGTATGGTCGCATCATTCTCCCGTTTACCCTGCTGCGACGGTTGGAATGTGTGTTGGAGCCTACTAGACAAGCTGTAATTGATGAAGCCAGGAAGCATCAGGATAAGCCTGATCTGGTGCGGGAAAAGCTGCTGCTGCGGGTGGCAGGACAGCAGTTTTACAATGCCTCGTCCCTGACTCTGGGCACGTTGTCAGATACTCAAACGGCAGATGACCTGATGAGCTACGTGCAGTCGTTCAGCCGTGATGCACGGGAGATCTTTGAGTACTTTCGGTTTGAGGAGTTTGTTCAGCAGTTAGATGTCAGCAACCTGCTTTATCAAGTGGTGCAGCGATTCGCGGCAACAGACCTCAGCCCGCAGACTATCTCCAACTTTGGCATGGGCATCATCTTTGAGGAGCTGATTCGCAAGTTTGCCGAGAGTTCAAACGAAACTGCGGGAGAACACTTCACCCCTCGCGATATCGTCCACCTGACGACCTCTTTAGTGATTACGGGGCAGGACGACAAGCTCAAGCCCAACAGTATTGTCACGATCTACGATCCCACGGCGGGGACAGGCGGTTTCTTGTCAGAGGGAGATGAATATATTCAATCCATCAGCAAGAAGGTAACGGTATCGCTGCACGGGCAGGAGCTGAACCCAGAATCTTATGCCATCTGTAAGGCAGATATGCTGATTAAGGGGCAGACGGTCAGCAATATCAAGTTTGGCAATACCCTATCAGATGACCAGCTTTCAGGTAGCCGCTTCGACTTTATGCTCAGCAACCCGCCGTTTGGGGTGGAGTGGAAGAAGGTACAGAAGCAGGTCACAGATGAACACACCCAGCGAGGGTTTGATGGGCGTTTTGGTCCTGGGTTGCCCCGTGTGTCAGATGGGTCGCTATTGTTTTTGCTGCACCTGGTAAGCAAGATGCGTGACCCCCGCGAGGGTGGTTCTCGCATTGGCATTATTCTCAATGGGTCGCCGCTATTTACAGGTGGGGCGGGTAGTGGGGAGTCAGAAATTCGTCGCCACCTGCTGCAAAACGATCTGGTGGAAGCGATCGTCGCTTTGCCGACGGATATGTTCTACAACACGGGTATTGCTACCTATGTGTGGGTTTTGTCGAACCACAAGCCGGAGAAGCGCCGAGGCAAGGTGCAGCTGATCGATGGCACCAAGCCTTTCAGCAAGATGAAGTCGCTGGGCAGCAAGCGCCGGTACCTCAGCGAGGAACAAATTGACGCCCTGGTGCGCCTCTATGGTCGGTTTGAAGAAACGCCCCAGAGCAAGATCTTTCCAGTGGAAGCATTTGGCTATCGCCGCATCACAGTTGAGCGTCCGTTGCGACTGGCGTTTCAGGTGACGCCAGAGCGGGTGAAGGCGTCACTGGCAGAAAAGGCGATCCAAAAGCTGGAGGGGGATGAGCAAAGCCGTCTGATCACGGCACTGAACGGAATGGATGGAGAGACGGTGTACCTCAACCGAAGCAAGTTTACCAAAGTCCTGAAGGAAGCCCTGGCAGCGCAGAATGTGGAACTGAAACCACCGCAGTTCAATGCGCTGCTGAATGCGTTGGGAGAGCGACATCCAGAGGCGGAGATTTGTAAGAGCAAGGGCAAGCCAGAGCCAGATGCAGGACTACGGGACTATGAGAATGTGCCCCTGGGCGAGTCAATCTATGACTACTTTGAGCGGGAAGTGAAGCTCCATGTGCCGGATGCCTGGATTGATGAGGACAAGCGCGATGAGCTAGATGGGGAAGTGGGTACTGTCGGGTTTGAGATTCCGTTTAATCGGCACTTCTATGTGTTTCAGCCGCCTCGCCCGTTGGAGGAGATAGACCACGCTCTGAAGGCTTGTACGGATCGGATTAAGCAGATGATCGAGGAGCTATCGGCATGACGTTTCCGAAGTATGAGGCGTATAAGGAATCTGGGGTGGAATGGTTGGGGGAAATGCCTGAGCATTGGATTCGTGTACCCATAAAGCATCTGGCAGTTCTGAATCCTAAGAAATCAGACTATCAAGGAGATCAGAGCCAACTTTGCAGCTTTGTACCAATGGAAAAGCTTAAAACAGGGACGCTCATTCTGGATGAAGAACGCACTATTTCAGATGTGTATGCAGGTTATACCTACTTTGAGAATGGTGATGTCCTTCAAGCTAAAGTAACGCCGTGTTTTGAAAACAAAAATATTGCAATAGCAGAAAATTTGACTAATGGAGTTGGATTTGGGTCTAGTGAAATTAATGTGCTGAGAGCCTTTAATGCTATTTCAAATAGATTTCTTTACTATCGTCTGCAAGAAAACAATTTCATGGACTTTTGCATCGCATCCATGACAGGTGTAGCCGGATTACAGAGAGTTCCGAGTGAAGTAATCAACAATTTCTCTATTGCACTGCCCGAAAAATCTGAACAAACCCAAATTGCTCGGTTCCTAGACCATGAAACTGCCCATATTGACGCATTGATTGCGGAGCAGGAGCGGCTGATTGAACTGCTCAAGGAAAAGCGTCAGGCGGTGATTTCCCATGCTGTCACTAAGGGACTCGACCCCACCGTCCCGATGAAAGATTCCGGCATCGAGTGGTTAGGCGAAGTGCCTGAGCACTGGGGAGTTATAAAAGCAAATTTTCTCTTTGAAGAACAATGCAGACCTGTCCGTGAGTGCGATGAGATTGTCACTGTATTTAGAGATGGTCAGGTTTGCTTACGATCACGAAGGAGGGAAAGTGGCTTCACCTTGGCAGATCTTGAACACGGATATCAAGGTATTCGTAAGGGTGATTTAGTAGTTCATAGTATGGATGCTTTTGCTGGGGCAATTGGAGTTTCTGAAGATGATGGAAAATCTACACCAGAATATGTCGTTTTAAAACCTTATGACCAGGGCATTAATTGCGAATACTTTGCACATGTTCTTAGGGTTATGGCTCAACGTAATTTCATTTTTGTATTGTGTCAAGCGGTAAGAGAAAGAGCACCACGTTTTAGATATTCAAAATTTTCATTAGCACTCCTACCTGTTCCACCGAATGATGAGCAGGACGAAATTCAAAGATACATTAGCAATGCGTTAAACAGAATGCAGGTGTTGGCAGATGAAGCTGAAAAACAGGTAGCCCTTCTCCAAGAACGCCGCTCAGCCCTGATCTCTGCTGCAGTGACGGGAAAGATAGATGTACGGGGCTGGAAAGCTCCAGAGAGCGATACCCCCACCGCTACCCTAGAGGCTGCCTATGGCTGACAGTAAAGAACCCGCCTTCCAGCAAGACATCATCAACGCCCTCGCAGCCCAAGGCTGGCTTGTTGGCACTTCTGCGGGTTATAACCCCACCACCGCTCTCTACACTGAAGACCTGCTGGCGTACTTTCAAACTGCGTGGTCGGATCGCTGGCAAAAACTCTGCAAAAACAACCCCAGCGATCCCGAAAGTTTCCTGATTCAGCAAACCGTCCGCGCCCTGGAGAAAAACGGCACCCTCGATGTGCTGCGCCACGGCTACAAACTGCCGGGAGTGAAGGTCGATCTGTGCAGCTTCAAGCCCGACCACGGTATGAACCCTGATACCCTGGCACGTTACCAAGCTAATCGGCTGCGGGTCGTGCCCGAAGTCTCCTACTCACCCCATGCTCGTTCTGATGAATATAATCCCCGCCTTGACCTGGTGCTGTTTGTTAACGGCATCCCCACTGCTACCCTGGAACTCAAGAGCAAATTCAAGCAGTCCATCGAAAACGCCAAACGGCAGTATTGTGACGATCGCCCCGTTAAAGACCCCGTTACCCGCAAAGCCGAACCGCTGCTGACTTTTAAGCGAGGTGCCCTGGTTCACTTTGCCGTCAGTCAACAAGAAGTTGCCATGACTACCAGGCTGGCAGGGAAAGACACCTCCTTCTTGCCCTTTAACCGGGGCACTGCCGACGGGGGAGCCGGAAACCCAAACCCCGACAACGAAGATGACTACGCCACCCGCTATCTGTGGGAACAGCTTTTTCAGCCCGATGCCTGGCTCAAGGTGCTGGGTCGCTTTCTGCACCTCGAGAAAACCGAAGAGGAGAATTTCGATGGCAGCACCACCATAAAGGAAACGCTGATCTTCCCTCGCTATCACCAGTGGCAGGTGGTAAACCAACTAATTGATGCTACCCGCTGCGAAGGGGTGGGCAAACGGTATCTGATTCAGCACAGTGCCGGATCGGGCAAGTCCAACTCGATCGCCTGGACTGCTCACCAGCTTGCCTCACTCTATGCAGACCCCGACAACAATCCTGACGGTGACATGGGGCAAAAGCTGTTTAGCTCCATCATTGTTGTCACGGATCGCACTGTCCTTGATAGCCAATTGCAAGACACCATTTACCAGTTCGAGCACGCTCAGGGCGTTGTCGTCCCCATTACCCGCGAGGGTACGAGCCAGAGCAAGTCTGAACAACTTGCCGAAGCCCTCACTAAGAAAACCCGCATCATCATCGTCACCATCCAGACTTTCCCGGCTCTGTTCGATGCTCTAGATAAATACCCTGCCCTTGCCAGCGGTCGTTATGCCGTCATTGCGGATGAAGCTCACTCTTCCCAAACTGGCTCCGCCGCCAGCAAGCTCAAAGCGATCCTCGTCAGCGACCATCCCGAACAGGAAGAAATCAGTGCCGAAGATCTGATAGATGCCGCAGTGCAGACTCGTGGTCCGAGCGATCGAATCAGCTACTACGCCTTTACCGCCACACCCAAGTCCAAAACTCTGGAATTGTTTGGTCGTTCTCCCAACCCAAATCTGCCCCCCAGTTCAGACAACAAGCCCGAAGCCTTTCACGTCTATTCCATGCGGCAAGCCATTGAAGAGGGCTTCATTCTCGATGTGCTGCTCAACTACACCACCTACGCCACTGCCTGGAAGATTGCCCATCCTAACGGGGAAGATCAGGAAGTTGATTCCAAACAGGCTCGCACTAAACTAGCTCGCTGGGTCCGTCTGCACCCCTACAACATCAGTCAGAAAGTTGAAGTGATTGTCGAGCACTTCCGAGATCAGGTGCGCCACCTGCTGAATGGGCAGGCAAAAGCGATGCTCGTCACCAGTAGCCGCCCAGAAGCCGTGCGCTATCACCTTGCCCTCAGAGCCTACGTTAAAGAGAAGGGTTATACCGATGTCCATTCCCTGGTAGCGTTTTCTGGCAAAGTTCTACCGGATGATGTCATTCCTGAAGAAGTTAGCGAAACTAGCAAACTGTTAAATCCTGACCTGAACGGGCGCGATATGCGAGATGCTTTCGACACCGCTGACTACAACATCATGATCGTCGCCAATAAATTCCAGACAGGCTTCGATCAGCCCAAGCTCTGTGCCATGTATGTCGATAAGAAACTGCAAAGCGTGGACTGTGTGCAGACCCTATCGCGTCTCAACCGCACATTTCCTGGCAAAGAAACCTTCGTCCTCGACTTCTTCAACGACTCTGAAGACATCCTTGCAGCCTTCCTGCCTTACTACAACCGAGCTGAACTTGCAGATGTCTCTGACCCACAGACCATTTACGACCTGCAAACGACCCTTGATGAGGAAGGTATTTACCACTGGAATGAAGTGACAGCCTTTGCCCTCGCCTTTTTTGACCCGAAAGCCGCCAACGCCAAACTCTCCTACCACTGCCAGCCTGCTGTAGACCGCTTCAAGTATCGCTATAAACAGGCAGAAACCGCCCGCCGTCAGGCTCTGGATCAAAAACGCAGTGCTGAAGCCAGCGGTAACAGATCTGCCCTTAAGCAAGCTGAGAATGAAATCAAGGCGGCAGGTGAACAGATTGACCAGCTCGACCTGTTCAAAAAGAACCTCAAGAGTTTCATCCGGCTCTATGAGTTCCTCTCTCAGATCATTGACTACGAAGATCGGGAGTTAGAACAGCTCTGTGTCTACGCCAAGCACCTTCACCCGTTGCTGCGGCGCGATCGTTTGGAGCAGGAAGATATTGATGTCTCTGAACTTTCGCTGACCCACTATCGGCTCACAAAACGCAAGGAGCAGCAGCTCCGACTGGACGACAATCAAGGGGATTATCCCTTAAAACCAGGGAGTGCGATCGGTACTGGCAAAGCTCATGACCCTGAGAAAAAGCGTCTTTCAGAAATCATTCAGGCGTTAAACGATCTGTTTGGTGCAGAAGTCAGCGACGAAGACCAGGTGCAGTTCCTCAACACGATCGCCCAGCGTATTAGCCGTCAGGATGAAGTGATGGCCCAGGTCAAAAACCATAGTGTTGAGCAGGTCATGCATGGGCTGTTTCCTCAGCGGGTGGTCGATACAGTGCTCGATGCTATGACCGACCATGAAAAGCTCTCGCTGGAAGTTCTGGATAATGAGGAGTCAGGGCGCAAGTTTGCGTTACTTGTCCTGCAAATTCTAGCCACGGCTAACCGCGCATTTAGTAAGGGAAACGATGAAAGCAATCCCAGCGCGGGATGATAACCTGTAGGAATCTGGCTCTTTAGGTGCAGGCATTACGCAAGTTCCGCGTCGAAGCGAAGCGTATCCGCCTTCTGATCAAGTGCAGCCACAAAGTCTAGTCCGTTCTTTATGGCGCGTAACTCCTCCAAGGAGAAGACTACGAGGAATACTCCGTCGCGGTCGAACCTGCTCTGAATTTCTCGCAGGGCGTCCACCCCGGCGTCTACGCCGGTGACGCCGTTTCGCGCGAAGATGATACCCATACGTGCCTTGCACTTGTCAAGCTTACCCATGAAGTCGCGCACGGGACCAACTCCTACAGGCTTACTCCAATTCTTGCACTCGATCAGTGCATATCGACCCAGTTCGTCGAATAGCGGGATACCTCCTCTCGATCGGTCGTACTCAACCACTATGTCTATTTCGCTACTGCGGGTGTAAAGATTCGTGTACTTGCAGCGAAGTGAAGGCACACTTTCCAGGACAAACTTGGCAACCTCTTCAAAGGTCTTGCCCTTCTCGTTCGCCGTAGTAGCCTTCTCGGCGGCCTCAATCAACGGGATGAGCGGATTATTGCTCTCGGACTGCTCCACGGCAGGTAGCTGGGCTTTACGCCGTAAGACTGCGTAAAGCTGCTCAGCTTGCTCACGCGTAATTGTCCGGAGATCAAAGCGCTCAGCGTCTCTGCCATCAATGGAGAGCAAGAGCATCTGTGGCGACAGGACAGCTCCTATGCAGTTGTCAAACGCGTCTAGATAGTACTTGAGTTGGTAGAACCAATCTGCTGTGTTCCGGGGTAGATACTTCTTCAGTTCCAATACAATCCAAGGCTTGGACGTGATCGAAGCTGAGAGAACCACGTCGGCTAGTCTACGCTCTATACGATACTCATAGAATGTTTCGTTGGCAGAGTACCCTAGAATCTCCGTTAGCGGTGGCACTACCAGGCGAATAAAGTCTATCTCGCGCTCAACTATCTGATCAGGTAGTGAGCGCAATAACTGAAGGAGTCGTTCTACCGGGATCATCGGGTCTCTGCTTCGCGATTCCATCTCTAGTCTACGAGGTGCTCGAAGAGTGTACCAAGGTGGGATCAGCTAATGCGATTGCAGGGCGCGACAATTGTTGTTTAGATGGCATCAATATGGTTGGCTATCGTGTTGCTTATCCCAAGGGGCTATCAAATTCAGCAGCGATCGATTGGTGTCTTGATAGAAACCCATGCCTTCAGTAGATGCAGGAGACTTCACGACAAAAAATTCCGTTCTGGATTATCGATTCTAACGTACCAGACACTATCAGAAGCCGATCGCCCCTACTGCTGCCTCAACTTGCTTCTCCGATACTTCCAGATACCGCTGCAAAGCTTGCAGGCTGCGATGACCGCTAATCTCCTGAATCACTCGCAGGGGAACGCCAGCACTGCTCATCTGCGTTAATGCGGTTCGCCTGAAGCTGTGTGTCGAGATGCCCTCTAGACCGAGCCGATCGCACGTTTCCCGCAGAATGGCATCGGCTGACCGTGGGTTAATGTGCCCGCGCCCGTGCCGCCCTGGAAACAGGTGAGTTTTACCCCGATCGCTGCTGTAGGCTTCCAGATACCCTCGCAGCGTGGGATGGGTGATAACTTGTCGCGTCTCTGCTTTGCCCTTTGTGTTTGCCTTTCGGATGGTCACTTTGGCTCGCACATTGCCGGAGCCATCGAATACATCGGCACTCAACATCGTGCAGGCTTCATTCACACGGCAGCCTGTGAACAGACAGATTCCGAACAAAGCCCGATCGCGATCGGAGGGGAACGCATCGAACAGCAGCTTCGCTTCATCCGGCAATAACACTTTGGCTTGACCGTGGCGATCGATTTTCATAGATTCACTGCATTCCTATTGAACGACACAACCTACAAACTGAATCTACTGAGACTCCCTCCAAAGTTCGGCAAAGCGATCGCGCAGGAGCGCGTGAATGAACCGATATCCACCACCTACCCGTTGTAGGAAGATAAGATCGTCTGTTGCATGATTGAGAAACTGAGCATAATTCCAAGGCGCATAGTTACAGAGTTTTAAAGTAATACGCAGGACAAGATGTTGGATGACGGTCGCACCTCCACGAAGCAGCCCAAAAATCAGCCCAAAAATCAGCCCAGAAATCAGCCCATTCATCAGCCCAAAAATCAGCCCAAAACCCAGCCCAAAAAACAGCCCCCAAATCAGTCCAAAACCCAGCCCAAAAATCAGCCCCCAAATCAAAGCGTTTGACTGTGCAACCCAAATACCTTGATTCGGCTTCATTCTAATTTCTAAATCTGTACTTTCCAGCCCCCAAATCAGCCCAAAAAACAGCCCAAAACTCAGCTCACCAATCAGCCCACCAATCAGCCCACCAATCAGATAGTTGGAAACACGATAGCAATTCAGCAACATCGAGTTTGATAGCCAGGTCGGCTGCAATTTCTCAATATAAAATTCATCTTGGCTCTGGTTCTGCAAACCGTTCGCCAGCCAGCTGAGCCAATGTTTAGCATTCCTAGCATATGCTGTGCATGACGTTGACCGCTCTAACATCCGGTTAATGTAGGCATCAAGAATCTGCCGCCGCCACTCTGGGATAGCCCGATGTTGTTGCTTGGATGGGAAAGCAATATTCTGCCATACGAGGCTCACCACATTCAGAAAAAACGGAGTTTGGACCAAACTCATCAAGGACGAGTCAGCTTCCACCATTGCCCACAACTTTGACCCACCAGCTTGTAATAAATACTCTTGAATCTGGTTGGGTCCTAAGGGCTTCAGATACACTGCTGCATTCAAATGTAGTTGCGCTTGCATTTGTTGGTATTCATCAATGCGGCTGCACACAACCAGTTGCCTGCCAGCATAGTCCTGTTGAAAGCGGTTAATTGCCTGCACACAGTCCGTTTGTTGTTCAGGAGCTACCTCATCCAGTCCATCCAGCAACGGCAGAAGCTTTCCTTCACTCAACCACTGCTGGGCGATCGCCTCCCGCAATCCGTATTTCAACTTCAGTTCTGCTGTTAACCAGTCTGAAATTAGCTGTCGCTCACCTTTCCAGGAGGATAGCCCGACAATTACTGGTATTGGTCCCTCAGCCTGGCTTTGTGCTCGCTTAACCAATTCAGCCGCCAGCTGCAATAATGTCGTTGTTTTCCCAGCTCCAGGCTTGCCGAGAATGAGCAATCGACCTGCAACCTCAGTCCGATCAAAAACAGTAACAACACTAGTTCCCGCCGGTAGGGGCAGCGGTGCTTCATTGCGAAATTTTACCTCTTGGTCCCAAGGCCGCTGAACCGCTGCCGGATGCTCCTCCTTTCCCAACAGCAAACGAATGCGATTATGGAAGGCTGTTTTTAATCGCCCCTCAACTTCACCGGACACTGCCTTGAGTAATTCGGCACGAATTCGCAATTCATCTTGAGGCTTAGTAGAAGCAGAGGTGATCGCTTGAGTTGCGCTCGGCAATCGCGTTCGAGTATTCAAAAGAACTAGCACTGGTGGAAAGACCGCTGCAAAAACGAATAGCCCCAGCGAGGTGTACAGACATCCTGCTGTCATCTCTGGAGGGATCTGCCCAGCTTTCACCAGGAAAAACAGTGCACCACTCGCAAGTAGGGGCAGTAGACAACTGAGCCACGACCAAGCACTAGTCCGTGCATCTGTCCGGTTGTCATTTCCCAGCAGGGCAGGCAGAAGACTCAGCCCAGCCGATGCTCCTATCGCGATCGCTAACACTGCCCACACGGGAAGCGGAAGATTCAGTTCTTTAGCGGAGGGCAAATTATTAACAGCCCATCCAGCCAACATGCCCGTCGTTCCAATCAGGAAAGACTGCCAATACAAGTTGAGACGTGACATAAGCAGCCGACTGATTTGGACTTAGGAGTAGATGAAGAAATTATACTTTGTTCATCTAAAGGGGTCAAAGCCTTGATACTTCATTCTTCTAAGGAATCGGTGCAGAAAAGAATGCTGCTTATTGAGAATACCTCCCTATTGTTGCAAATAGATGACCTAGTAATAACAAAGTGAGACTAAGCAAGCTTAGATCACGCCTCGTCCACTTCGGCTCAAAACGTAGGTGTAAATCATTGTCATTGTCACGTCCTTGTGTTCCAAAAGTTCCTGCTGCAAAACCGCTCGATAGAGAAAGACGATCGTACTCAAGGCTTAATCCTGGGTCAAAGCTGCAACCTGCTCCTGTACAACGAGATGGGTGAGAAATTGAGTGACTTCTGCTGTTCCCATCTCACTCGGATGACATTTGTTGTGAAATAGGATGAAGCGGTGGGTCTAATGCAAAGATCTCGGCAATTGCTGACCCAAACTGTTAGGGTACTGATTGATGTTTTTGCAGATTGAGGAGTTAGATAGGGATGATGGAAGAGATTGATCGTCTTGTTGACCAAGACCGAGCAGAGTTAGAGCGAACCTTTGCCGAAAAGCATAATCAGCTTATTGCCACAACGGAGGTCTTCAGGCAAGCGTTGGAAGTTTGTAGGAATCGTGGATGGGATATTCACTCCCAGCTCTGGAATGTTGGAATTTACATGAACATTGCTGCCCATGACCTTTCTGTTTTGGTCATGCAGCTTCATTTTGAGCGAGATTCCTGGACTCGTAGACAGATAGCTCGCCATATAGTCTTAACAATCTATGAAGTTACCAAAGACATGACTCAACTGTTAGGCAAAAAGATAAGGAAGCCTCTTGAAACTCTCGGACTGTTGCCGAAGTTTGATTCTGATCTTCGGAGAGTGCGTCAGCCGCTTGATAAATTCTGGGAGCAGCATCAGAAAAAGCTCAGTGATGTCCGATGTATGTCGGCTGCTCATCGTGACTTGGATGGGCTTTCACTGCTTGAATCAATAAAATCAATCAATATGTTGGAAGTGGCTCAGCTGGGCTCTGAGGCCGGAAGAATCCTTAATGACATAGGGAGAGTTGTGCAATCTATTCTCAATGAGTGCTCTACGATTCCCCTTCCGGAAATGAAGGCTCATGTGTAACTCAGCACGCTCTAACATCGGCATGTAGCAAACGCGCAATTAGCCGATCTTTTATCATCAATTGTCTATACGCGCCGCTGAGCTTGGCGGCGGGTAGGGCGAGGTCAAATGTAGAAAAACAAAGAAAGCTCCGCCGTCCGGTTGTGTCGTATAAACATTCAACAGCAGCACAAAGTTCATCACTTCATACCACCCCATCCGTCCCCGCATCACCCGCACTTCTTCTAAATACCCCACTAGCCCACTATCGAGCCAATATCTTCCGCACACCACCGCTTCGCCAAACCACACCGGAATTCGCTTTCTAGCTGACAGGCGATGAAGCTAATCCTGGTAGACCGTCATTACGTCATTATTATCAGATTCACTCTTCAGACACTAATGCCCTGCTGCTGATCGGATTGGCAGAGATCGTGATAAATCCGTCTTAGCGTTTTTTTGATTCGACTGCCTCTTTGCCTTAGCGCAGTAACATCCGGAACATCCCGCCCCTGCTCAATCAACTGCTGGCGTACCTCGCTCCACGGGAGACCCTGCAAACATTTCAAGTCTATGAGTTCTGCTCCTTCCGGGTCTGTCGCTTGAAAAACCTCAAATGCTCTCCACAGCATAGTGAGCCGATCGCTCAACACCTCGGATGTTTGCCAACTTTCATCAATGATGCGGCAGAAAATTTCAACTGAATCTGGCTGAACTAAATATTGGGGTGACAACAGCCTGCTTTGCTCCCGGATAATGTTATAAGCTGTACGCTTGAGCCAAGCATGAGCATGTTGAATTTCCCCTCCCTGTTGCAAGAACTTCTTGCCCCGCAGGTAGGCGTCAGCAAGAATATCAGAGGCTTCTAGGCGAGATGTAAGTTTAAATTGGTGAAGTATTCTCTGAATGAACGTCAGGGTGGAATAAGCATAGGGGCTATTCGGAGCCAGGATGTCATGAATTGCAAGGTCTAAAACGTCTTTGGAAGAATTAGGACGCATAGGCGAGGCGTGAGTATATACCTCTTAGTGTTAAAACCCCACTCTAATGTGACAAGGTTTTCTAATTTCGTGCGCTATGCCCGTTCCGCCTCGCTTTACAGTAATTGCAACATTGCTTTAGCTTCTTTACAAAATCTTTACATAGAAGCCGTCACGCACTGATGCCGTTTGGACACTAGATACATAGTAGTCTAGCGACGCACTCCTTCTGGAGCGATGCCTTAGTCTAATCCTTCATTGTCCTCAACTGAGGATGAGCCTTGATCCGGACAACAGGTAATCAGACTACAGGATTCTGAATTGCCTATCACCAGGCGACTATAGGAGCGGAATACGAACCTAGTCCCTATGAAGCCTGGAACACGCTGGAGTGAAATTTATGAATAGTTGGAACCTGATGGAGAAGTCTACACCGTATAAAGAGCTACTTTATCGATATTGCGTCCTCTGTGCAAAACCTACCTTAACCGATACCGAAGCAGAGCAGATTGATCAAATTTTAGCAAAAGCTGAAATCGATCCTTATCTCAGTTTTCTCATTGATGAAGCTGATCATATGCTGGCACACGAAATGGAGCTAGTTAATCCAGCATTTATCCAACAACAACAGCTTCGACTTGGAAACACCTTACGTTGGAATCAGGGCGACACTATCTCATCGAACGAACGAACGATTTCAGTGCATCCAGGTCCTTACAAGGACGCGTTGGGCAAATTGATCAATGCAAAGATTTTCGGGAATGGAAGGGACACACAACATGGCAGAATGGGATATTCATAGAGTAGACAAGACTGGTTAGACAGGTAATATCCGCGAGCAACTGCTTTTTAAGGTTTAGAGTAAAGCTGAAACTATACTAGGAGCGTATGATCGCTATGCTCCTTTTTTTCATTCAATCATTTCTCAAGTTTGTTTAACTTGTTCAGAAACAGCAAAGCGTAATGTCACACGGCTCCTCTATTTCTGCACTTATTAATAAGTGACTAAACCCTGGAGGAATGCGCCGATGAGAAGTGAAATTATAGAGTTTCGAGAGCGAGGGAAAGAACCTTTCCATCAATGCCCCAAGTGTTCTAAGCAATCCCTGGTGCAGCGAGACAACGATCGCTTTGACTGTCTCTGGTGCGGCTTTCGGCGTGATTTATCGGAGACGGGAAATAGCAGTATTCTCGGTTGGATTACGTTGCCGATCGGACTACTGTTACTGCTCCTGCTCTAGCCTCGCTCCATTCCGGTTGTGTCGCAAAACTCGTCAAGCTGAGTCAGTAGGAGACATATAAAATTAGCGAAGCGCTTCCTAACTTTGTTTTCTGGAGTTACCGACTATCTCCATGCCGCTAGCAAAATAAACCAGCGTTTTTGAGGCGCCTCAACATCGCCTAATTGAAGCAAGCGTGCACTGAAAGTCAATTAGGCGTATCCGCCTGAAACAATGAAACCGTCATCGCTCACCGTCCGCTTCCCCAATCGCCTTGAGATACGCCTCAGCTGCTGCCTGCTTGAACACCCCTTTCGTGTACCACTGAAACACGCGATCCGTTCCGGATCAGCGAAGCTGCACGCTCTTGATCCCCATCAACTCCTTGCCAAACAGGGGATCAACCCCGCGTCGCGTCACCTCCATTCCAAACGTATGCTGGAAGCGATGGGGATTAATGTCTTCCACTCCAGCAACTGCTCCCAGCTTCCGCACCATTTTATGCAGCCCTTTGTAACCCAACCGCTGCCCCTTGTTCTTTGGGTCCTGCGCTAGAAACATGGGACTCTCCAGCAGCGGTTCAAATACGCCGCCCTGCTGCTGTCGCCACTCTAAATAAGCTTCCAGGTACGATCGCGCCTCCCGGATCAATGGCACCTCACTCACGTTCTGCCCCTTGGATCGATGCACCGTCAAAATCTTGCCGTTCCAATGCGCGACATTGAGAGCAGATGCTTCTGAGGCTCGCAGTCCATGACTCAGCACCGCCACGATCGCCCGATCGCGTACCCGTGTCGCATCATCAAAATTCAAGGCTTCCCAGAGCAAGCTCAAATCCTCAGTCTCCAGATGATCCGCCTAGGGTTCCTCCTTCTTCCCGCCCTCAAGGGGCACGCTGACGATCGGTAGAACAGGGTCAATGGGGGAGTCAGTTATCGTCGATCGTCAAGTTATTTCAGTTTTAGGTAGAGATAACATCACTTATCTCTACCTGACAATTCTAAGACAACTTTTCTTCCCGATCTGCTCAAAGTCCCTCTCATCAAGCCTTTGAAGGCGATCGGGATCTTGTTAAACCTCAGTTCAATTTGATGCGTGTCAAAATAAGCTCAAGCATGATTAATCTAACACGCATCAAAACTGAGCTATCAAGAACTGAAAGCCAGACTCGCAGAGCTAGAAACCGAGATCGCTGCCCTTCAAGCAGCGGGAGAGATCCTGCTGAGTGCTCGAATTGACTCCTCAGTTCCAGGCAGAACAACGGTGCGAGGGCAACCCTCAGTTCAGTATCGCTTGAGAGTGCAGGGGCAAAAAGCGCGCTATTTGAAAGCTGCCCAGGTGGCAGAAACGCGAGCAGCGATCGAGCAGGGTCGGCAGCTCAAGAAACTGGAGCGGGAACAGCAAAAACTTAAAGCGAAGATGGCGCAATGGGTAGCGAAGGCAGCTGAGCTAGGGTTGGAGCTACCTGATTAAGCTGAGTTTGCATCATCGTTTTGATGCGTGTCAAAATTTGACTGTTGCTTTCAAATCTGACACGCATCAAATTTTCCTCATAATTGAGCGGAGGACATTTCAGTCTGCTGTCTAATGCACTTCACAGTTAGCAGAAGGTTTTTGAATACAGGAAAGTATGCGTTGGAACGGCAAGATTTTAACGGTTCATCGATCGAAGGGGCAAAACGTGAGTGAGGTGGCATTCAGCCGGGAGGCGCGATCGTACCTGGAAGTCTATTTAGAGTAGCGACGGCAGCTAGGTATGCACAGCTTTTCGCCGAAAAGAGGCATTTTCGGCTATGCCAATGCATGGATAGATTCTGGAATTGTTGAGCCTCAATGAATCCTCACAAGTCCAGTGAAATTCACACTTCCTGCCCCCTCGATTTAGGACGTAAGTGAAGATATCCGGAAAATTTCCGCCGATCCACCTAAAAAAGCCTATTATGCGAAAAAATTCTGTCGATCCACCTGATTTGGAATGATTAGCAAAAAAATTCTGCCGATCTGCCCGGTTCTGGGTTGGGTTGGCAGAAAAAATCTCTCTAATAATAATAATAGTTAGCTGAGTTATTGGGGGTACCATCTGAAAGTTACACGTTGGCATGAGAATCAAATTAATGATAATCGCCCGTTAGAATAAGGTCTATGACTATCCCCAGAATAACTTTAGACAAAGATACTATAGGCGATTAACCTCAGATCAGTTTTTGAGTCTGTAGATAGGAAGTGACTTTTCATAATTCTACCAAATTAACAAAAGTCAATGATCAAGAGAACCATACGCGAATTAATGCGCCGCTCACGACGAGTGATAGTAACTGCTTTAAAGACAGGAATTGCTAATACACGCGAAGCGATACATCGTTCACGACAAGTAATAGTAATAATATTAAAGACAAGTATTGTCAGTATTCTTCTTTTGACTCTTTTTCTACTCCTATCATTAATCATCCCTTTAATTACTGGTCAAAACCTAGGGATATCTGAATTTGGAAATCTTTACTTACAGAAAGTAAGTAAACCATTAATTGTTTTTCATATTTATGAGATTGAAAAGTCGTCAAACTCTATAGGTTTTGAGCTAGACCACATTGTTCTTCCCCCCAATATCTGTGTTGACGGAATGACCCTTTTGGGTGCTTATTCTGGTTATGAACTCCCTTACAGGGTCAGCCCTTCTTTCGGAGGCAGTTCCTCTGGTTGGGGCGCAGGGGATATTGGAGGATATGATGTTTATGGCTGTTCAAGAAGCGAGCAAATTCGGTTGAATGGATATAATTTACTGAGGAATAAGAATAATTCTGAAGGGCTGAAACAAAAGCTTATAATAAGTGAGCAATCTATTTACTATTTTCCATTTGATGAGCGATCTGTAACAATTTTTCCAGCTATCACCCTATATGAAAATAATGGTGAGAAACAAAGAATAATTGACTATGAGATCGCTGGCTGGGTTACAGCACCTAAATCAGATGAGAAGATCTTGCTCAAAAACATCGATGGGAAAGAACCGTATATCGAAGTTTATTTTTATAGACCAATTGCCTATAGAGCCTTGACATTAATATTACTCGGATCATTGTTTTTATTGATTACTTCTCTGTTTTTTATAGCAGATAATGGAACTTTTCTTGAAGTTTCGGTCGGCATTCTGTTTGGCTTGTGGGGTATTCAAGATATTCTCATTCCTAAAAATATTACAGAAACAACAATGGTTAATTCGTTGATACTAACCTTATATGTTTGCTTTATATTTGTATTTCTCCTTCGCTTCGTAAGATTCAACGTATGGAGATGGCTTAATCGATTTTATAGAGGTGATTAGAATTAGTTTTTGCTAAAACTAAAAGTTATGCAAGCTAACGCTCCGCTTGCACGCCGACCGTATAAAATAGCTGGTTGAGTCCGAAAAGTTATTAACGGTGGGTGAAGCGGAGCGTTAGCTGCCATTCATATGAACAATAGACGTCTTTCTTGTAGACAATGACTCATGGACATAAAGGAAGTTGATGCTGAGGGACCCCCGTGGAATCCTAAACACGAGGGAATACCTTTGTCCTGGAAACACAAAGGCGACGGTGGCAACGCTCATGTTTGGACAGATGGCACATATGCCATCAAGCGCTTGAGGCCTAACGCGTCGAGGGAGCCCGTAGCTCGCTTTGCTCGCGAAGCTCAGATCCTGAGAGAATTGGCTGGAGAGCCTGAACTTGCAATTGTTCCTATCGTCGAAGTGCGGAAGCGAGCTGGAGAAATCGAAATCGTTATGGAATTGCTCGATGGCAACCTCGCTACAGTGATTGGTGAGTTTGCTGGCCAGCCGAAAAAAGTAGCAGATGCGCTGCTTCCAATTGTCGAGACACTTGCGCGGTTGGCATCCAGACCACAGCCGGTTCACCATCGGGACATCAAGCCAGAGAATCTTCTGTATCGGTTACGTAATGGCAAAATCCAACTTGCTCTTAGCGACTTCGGCTGCGCATACCTTGCAGAGGATGAGCGATTGACACCGACTCATCGCGCTATCGGCGCATGGGCTTATCGGCCACCGGAGTACAGCATCGGGCGCATCGAGACTGTCGACGAGAAAGGTGATGTTTTCAGTCTCGGAAAGGTATTCTGGGCAATGGTGAATGGGCAGCGACATGTGGTCTTTCCAGGACCTGTCTGGTTCTTGGACGAGTTCGACCTCACGCGAAAGTTTCCTGCGATACCTAGGATTCATCACACGATGGTCTTAATTGCCCAAACCAGCCACATCCGTCCTGAGGTAAGACCCACGCTTGCCCAGTTGGCAACGAATTTTCGAAAACTGACCTTGACAGAAACGGGAGAATTTTCGTTGAACGATAATGAGTTAAACGCAGCTATGTTGCGCAAAGAGGCGCAGAGGGACATTGAGTATCAACAGCGGCAAGCGTTTGCGGCACAATTCGTGTGCGCTATCCATGCCGATTTCCTTCAAGCTATAGATGGACTGCACAACGCCCTGCCACAGTCTGCACTTTTCCGTGAATGGCTTAATGAAACTCAGATTCGCGGTCAGTCACAACAGGCACTCATCAATCAAGTAGCCGAACACGAATCGGATGCTCCAGTGTCAAATGTCTTCTTCCAGAAGACTCTCCTCAACACACGCTTCTTTCCAGCCAACGCAAACACTCCCATCCGTTTCGTCGCTCGTGTTGAAGACCAGACTGCCCGTGTCGCCTCATCAGAGTTGACGGTTCTCGGAAACTCTGATGAGACACGGGCAGATTTTCGTTACTCAGACGGGCAGAATTCGAGCGAACCCTATCGAAGCGATCTGATATTCGAGTTTTTGATGAAAGCTGCAAGGCAGCTTCCTTGAGGTAGTGCGAGGGAGGTGTGCCTTATTTCAAAATGAGCTGCGAGGTTCAAACGAATTGGCCACCACAGCAGATGACAGCTAACAATCGGTTCAACCGAAGCTATGGGTCGCGCAGTTTCTGAAATCCATACAAGTTGGTCGCAGCCCTGCTAACGTATCGTAATACTTGGGAACACTGCTGAAAATGAGTAAGTTCGGCAGTTTATCTAATAGGGTCAACGCAATAGAGCGAGTTTCGGGTGTACTACAACAATCCGCTCAACACTTATTTTCGGCAAAGTTTCAGAACGACGGATATATCTTCCTGCAAACCCAAAAAACAAGGGGATGAGACAGGATACGTGCAAAGTCATGCAGGATAATAACCACGTCACTCTGGTAAATTTTTCTCTATATCAGAGGCGATCGCCTCTAGCTCCATCTCTAACTGCTCTATAGAAGGGAGGCTTGCCTGAAGCCCTCCAGGTAGCTCATGGGTTGCCACCGCGATCGGGGTGTTCAAATTTCGCAGGGCATACTCTGCCTTGGTCTTCCGTTTAGACTTACAAAGGATCAGTCCGATCGTAGGGTTATCAGTAGGATGGCGTAGGAGGTCATCCACCGCTGACACATAAAAATTCATCTTGCCAGAGTATTCAGGCTGGAACTCTCCCATCTTTAGGTCGATTACGATGAAACAGCGTAGCTTAAGGTGGTAGAAGAGCAAGTCTAGGTAGAAGTCTTCACCGTCAACCTCAAGATGGTACTGACTGCCCACAAAGGAAAATCCAATGCCCAGTTCTATCAGGAAGTCCCGGATGTGGTGGACAAGAGCCTGCTCAAGCTCGCGTTCCTGCACGTTACCCTGTATGGAAAGGAATTGAAAGTTGTAGGGGTCTTTGATTAACTCCTTTGCCAAGTCTGACTGAGGTTGAGGCAGGGTGCGATCGAAATTGGTGACAGCCTTACCCTGCCGTCCAAAGAGATTGCTTTCAATTTGCCAGACTAGGACATCTCTACTCCAGCCATTTTCAATAGCTTTCTCTGCGTACCAAAGTCTTTGTTCCTGGGTCTTTAGCTTGTCGAGGAGGGTAATGTTGTGCCGCCACGGTAATTTACCAACGCTGCGTTGGTAAATTGCTTCATCTGGGTATGCCTCTGCAAAAGCCCTCATGTAACCCAGGTTGGAGCGGGAAAACCCTTTGATCTCTGGAAACTCCTTCCGTAAGTCCTTCGCCAAACGTTCAATAACCTTGGTTCCCCATCCCTCACTCTGTTGCTGTTCAAGAATGGATCGCCCGATTTGCCAGTAGAGATAGATCAGTTCCTGATTTACAGCCAGCGCTGCCCTTACCTGAGCAGTCTTAATGCGCTCTTTGAGTCGATTTAGAAAATCATCGTAGCCCTGGGGCAGGGAAAGCCGGCGATCGCTCACAAAACTAGCACTCTGGAAATCTGCGGTTCAGTCCCTTATCGTGACACAACCTTATGTTTTTGGCTTAAAATTAGCAGGATTTTAGTCAACCAAAGATGCAATTCCTGGCATCATAAAGAGCAAAGAGGTTATCAGAACAGCAATGCTCATTGGCGTCTTAAACAGAAAAGGGGGATGTGGTAAGTCAACGACGGCTGTCCATCTAGCATATTGGCTATCTCAGAAGCAGCAACGTGTGATCCTGATTGACTCAGATGGTCAGATGAGTTCCAGTCAGTGGCTCAAGAAGCTCAATATGCCCTCTGTCGTAATTGATGATCCCGATGACCTGTTTGACCAGATCGCAAAGCTATCTGAGGAGTATGATTCAGTCGTTGTCGATTCCCCCTCTGTTCTAGGTGAGCCAGCTAAGTCTGTATTACTCAGTGTGGATCTGGCGATCGTCCCAGTACAGCCTTCCAACTTAGACTTGCTCTCTGCTAAGGACATTGTGCGCCTAGTCCATCAGGCACAGAAGATCCGAAAGGGTACACCCAAGGCTGCGATGTTTCTGAGCCGTGCAGCGCGGGGGACGGTACTAATGCGGGAAGCACAGGAAGCTTTGAGTAATACTCAGGGCTTTGTTCTGATGAATTCTGTAATTTACCAGCGCCAAGCGATCGCTGATGCACCTGGACAAGCTGCAACAGTATTTACGATGTCGGGAGAAGCTGCAGCCTCAGCGGCTAAGGATTATGACAGTCTGTTTGAAGAGGCTTTGAGCTATGGCAAGACGAAATAGTTTGAAGGATGAGTGGCAGTTTGAGACTGAAAGCACTTCAGATAAGCAGAGCCTCCCAATTAGTTTAATCACCCTCTCACCGAGTCAGCCTCGGCGCTACTTTGACCCTGAAAAGCTTCGGCAGCTTACGGAGTCTGTTCGGCAGCACGGTGTCCTTGAGCCGGTCCTAGTACGACCTTCTAGGAAGAAGGGGGCGTATGAACTGGTCGCTGGGGAACGAAGATTTAGAGCAGCCCAGGAAGTGGGACTGACTGATATCCCAGTGACAATTCGAGAACTGAGTGATGAGGAAGCACTACAGCTTGCTCTGGTTGAGAACTTGCAGCGTGAGGATCTGAACCCTGTTGAGGAGACAGAAGGAATCCTTCAACTGCTAGCTCTAAGGCTCAAAATTCCACCGATCGACGTTCCTCCACTCCTGTATAAAATGCGGAATGAGGCGATCGGCACAGTTAATCAAAACGTTTTGATTAACTCAGAAGCTCAGGTAGTTCAAGCTGTTTTTGCTGAAGTAGGAACGATTACCTGGGAGTCCTTTGCAACGACCCGCCTACCTCTGCTCCGGCTGCCGCCAGAAATCCTTGAGGCACTCCGAGGTGGCAAGATCGCCTACACCAAGGCGCAAGCGATTGCTCGTGTGAAGAATGACGACCAGCGTAAAGAACTTTTAGAGGAAGCAATTTCTCAAGACTTATCCCTAAATCAAATTAAGGATAGGATAGCTATCCTCAAATCCCCTAGACCGAATAATGACAGTGAGCCTTCTTTAAAGAGCCAGATTGGTGACGTTTTGTATTTAGCAAGGCGGTCTAAAGTATGGGATAACCCCAAGAAGCAGCGACGATTGGAAAAAATATTGGCAGATCTTAAAGCATTACTTGCTGATGACTCACGTTGAAGCAGGGATTGTTGACTGACAGAGCAATTACACGGGCTAGAAAAATCTAGGACAGTTCAATGTCTAGGCGACTGGAGATAGAGACGACAATGCCCTTTTTCCGCAGGTCACCTAGAGCTTTGTAGAGGTCGCCGTCATCTAGCTTCCAGCGATTGCAAAAGGCAGCCACGTCAATGGCAGGATTGAGCTTACCTGGGTAGTCAATCTGTAGTGCAAAGAAAACGTAGTCTCGATCGCTGGTCAGAAGCTTCAACTTGCGAATCCGTAACAACTCCTCTCGGTCAAGCGAGTAGTTAGGAGCAGAGGTGGGGTCGTGAGTAGCCATAAGCGAATAGTACAAACGTATGTTAAGGCTACAAAAATTCCTTCTTGATTGCAAGAGAAGACAGCAGGTTTTCCAGGATGCAAATTACGGAAAACCTTACCGTCGTGCCCAGCCGCTACTTTTTGGAGGTACTCCATTTTCGTAATGAGCAGAGACAAATGACTGGTTCTAGGAGCCTCATCTGGAGAGTTCTCTAGGAATGGCGATTATTCTCCATCCTTCTTTAAGAAATAGGACTGCCCTCTTTGGGTTCACTATCATCAACTTGCAATAGATCGGTTACTTTGCCGTTATGTAGAGGCGACGCCGGAGGATTTGACGCAGGTGATCGCTCCTCTGTAGCTGCATGGTACTTCCGCCTTGCTTGAGATGCTTTTGAGTGAAAGCCCTAATAAGCCATTAGGTGAATCAGGCTGAAGCTTCTGATATAGGAAAGCTAATATAGGGACGAATTTTTACAGATTTGTATGAAGCTCAGCCCGAATTGGCTGGAAAACTGGGGAAACTTGGTGAAGTTGGGTAAGACGACTTGCAGAGTAAAAAGCATGGATGAGCAGCACGTTCAGGCATATGTAGCCCTTATTAAGCAGCTCTTGAGTTGTGCGAGCGGCGAGGAAGCTGCAATTTTGCAAGAGCAAGCTGAACTGGTCGATGGAGGGCTGCTGGTGATAATGCAGCAATATGCCGATTCGCTGGAGCAGCAAGGCAATACACAAGCAGCAGGATGGTTACGGCAGTTTGCTCAACAGTTGGCAGCACACTTGGGAGGCATGAATACTCAGACTGAGGAGAGACCAGAGGATGCAGAGCAATTTCTATGCGCAGTCTTGCAGCTGATTGTAGATAGTCAAAGTAATACTCAGCAAGTCTATCAGTTTTTGGCACAGCATCAAGACAAGCTCAATCTAGCGCTCTTACAAATCCTGCCCCAGCTTGCAGCAGCGTTACTAGCAAGCAACCCTAAGCAACGACCAGTTGTAGCGGCTGTTCTTGTTGAGTTTGGCAACTTAATCAATCAATTTCCCCTAGGGCAGCGCTGGCTCAACCAGGAGGTAGCCATTGCTGCCTACCAGCAAGCCTTGACGGTGATGACCCAGCAGGACATGCCGGTGCAGTGGGCAGCCACCATGAATAATTTGGCAAATGCCTACTTGGACCGCATCCGAGGCAATCGAGCCGACAACCTGGAGCAAGCCATTGACGCCTACCAGCAAGCCTTGACGGTGACGACCCAGCAGGACATGCCGGTGCAGTGGGCGGGTACCATGAATAACTTGGCACTTGCCTACTTCAACCGCATCCGAGGCAATCGAGCCGACAACCTGGAGCAAGCCATTGACGCCTGCCAGCAAGCCTTGACGGTGACGACCCAGCAGGACATGCCGGTGGACTGGGCACAAACCATGAATAACTTGGCAAGTGCCTACTTCAACCGCATCCGAGGCAATCGAGCCGACAACCTGGAGCAAGCCATTGACGCCTGCCAGCAAGCCTTGACGGTGAGAACAAAGCAGGACATGCCGGTGGACTGGGCAGCCACCATGAATAATTTGGCACTTGCCTACTTCAACCGCATCCGAGGCAATCGAGCCGACAACCTGGAGCAAGCTATTGACGCCTACCAGCAAGCCTTGACGGTGACGACCCAGCAGGACATGCCGGTGCAGTGGGCGGGTACCATGAATAACTTGGCACTTGCCTACTTCAACCGCATCCGAGGCAATCGAGCCGACAACCTGGAGCAAGCCATTGACGCCTGCCAGCAAGCCTTGACGGTGAGAACAAAGCAGAACATGCCGGTGGACTGGGCACAAACCATGAATAACTTGGCACTTGCCTACTTCAACCGCATCCGAGGCAATCGAGCCGACAACCTGGAGCAAGCCATTGACGCCTACCAGCAAGCCTTGACGGTGAGAACAAAGCAGAACATGCCGGTGGACTGGGCACAAACCATGAATAACTTGGCAAGTGCCTACTTCAACCGCATCCGAGGCAATCGAGCCGACAACCTGGAGCAAGCTATTGACGCCTGCCAGCAAGCCTTGACGGTGACGACCCAGCAGGACATGCCGGTGGACTGGGCACAAACCATGAATAACTTGGCAAGTGCCTACTTCAACCGCATCCGAGGCAATCGAGCCGACAACCTGGAGCAAGCCATTGACGCCTGCCAGCAAGCCTTGACGGTGA
>NZ_JAMPLI010000043.1:0-44987 GCF_039962475.1 Leptolyngbya sp. GB1-A1
ATTTTAGGCAAGAAGTGCCGCCATTTGAACAGAGAGGACGTAGACATTGGAGAGCGAGTCAGGGGAGTTAGGCTTGTCCTACCTTACCATTGACCAGTTTTTGCGACACAACCGCTTTGAGTCTGATCAGGGAGGCGGATGCGTTGTACTTTCATTGCAGAGGTTCTATAAAGGCTTCCCCTACGTTAGAGACAGACTCAATATAAGGCGTCTCTGATGAATTAGAAACCCGGATTCTGCCTACGTCAAATACATTGAAGACAGCCAAAAGCTGACTCTATATAATGTCCCAACTAGGTAAACTTCCTTTGGTGAACGACTAGCGAACTGGGACAATAAACCGATCGCAACGGTCGCAGCACTGCTGCTGAATGAAGACGATTCCTGCTGGCAGGCAAAGCTCGGTCAGCCTAGGGTGGACCAAAAAGGGAAGGTCTGCAAGTATGAGACTCCAGTTGGTAACGGTTCAACCTTAAGAGCGTTAACAAACACATTTCCACCAGCTGAATGACCATTCCAATGAAACGACATGGCTTCTCTGATTACTCTGAAATAGTTGTAATCAAGGGGTCGGGTACCGGAAAGGAGCGCTGCCTTAGCAGCGTAAACTGTCGTAATCCGGCATCATAAGCGAATACCTTACCTGTTTCTATTTCGTACATCCAAGCATGCAAACTCAGCTGCCTACTATGCAATTTGGACCGAATGACAGGATACGTTTCTAAATTCTCGATCTGCGTCAACACATTCTGCTCGATCGCGATCTTGAGCAATCGCTCGGGCTGCAGGTTCGCATAATTATCCAACACTAATCGCCGCGTCGCTTCTCCATGTCGCTTCAACCAGTCGTAGACCAGCGGCATCTGCTCGCTCAAATTGCCGATTTGCAGCAACCCCTTCATTGCCCCACAGTGGGAATGACCACAAACAATGATGTCCCGCACACCGACTCCAGCTACCGCATACTCTACGCCGGCGGCTTCAGCACTACTGGCGGCACCATACGACGGAATGATATTACCGACATTGCGCATCACGAATAGTTCATAATCCTTGCTCAAGCGTCGGAAACGATTAAGCCAGCCAAATGTACGCTCCACAATCCACCGCTTTGGAAGTTGCTCGAATGTGCTTGCAGTGCGTTCAATTACCTCTACCCGAACCTGTTCTCCACACACTTGTTTCACAGTGTGGGCAAACGTCTTACCCGAATATCCTTGGTCTACCCAAACAACCTCTAATTTAGATAACTTCTCCTTTGCTGCATCCAGAACAACGATTGCCCCTAACCGCTCTGAAGCATTAGCTTCACTCACGAGGACTCCAATCAACAACCCTTGTGCATCGACAACGATGTGGCGCTTACGTCCCTTAACCTTTTTGCCACCATCGAACCCGTAGACCTCCCCCTTTTTTCCGTTGTCTTCACCGATTGAGAATCGGCAATGGCAACGCTTGATTGTTCATCTCTGCCCAATTGTGTCCGCAGTTTCTCTCGGATCTGGTCATGCATTTGTTGCCAAATTCCTTTGCGTTGCCATTTCTGAAAGTAATGGTATACCGTGCTGTAGGGTGGCAAGTCGTGAGGCATCATTTCCCATTGGCACCCCGTGCGCTGGACATAGAAGATGCCGTTAAGAATCTCCCTGAAATTAACTTCCACAGGATGTCCAAAGCCTTTAGGTTTAGGCAATACTTGCTTCAAGATTTCCCACTCCGCATCACTCAAATCGCTGGGATAGGGTTTGCGGCTAGGGTTTGCAATCTCAGGCAGACGAGTCATCGGCGAGTCAATCATGCAACGGGTTCTAGCCTAAAATCTTCTTCAGCTCAGTTAAACAGTTTTCAGATTCTCTTTATAAATCAGCTCTAATACCAGGACAATATTTACAGTGAAAGTCTCCTCTGTGCAACCAGGGGAGGTTTTGCTTTAGCCTCAATTATTGGGCTGATTCAAGTTTCCATTCAGTTCGTTTTCTCTCGCTCAAACTCGCCCTTTAACTTCTTAAGGTGTGAACGTTGCAGAGAATGGATGTCTTCGTCCAAATAGATATCAGGCTCACGAGTTTTGGGGCGAAGCCAATCAAACCACTATGATCGCGCTGACCAGTCGTGAGTTTGAGACTTACCCTGAGCTGTATGACCCGAGCGGTCGATCAATCGATCGCAACGATAATACCAATGGCACCACGAATTCCAGAATTCGTCTGACACTTCCCAGTGCTAGAACTATTTGTCACGCTCGGACGAGGTAGCATCTTCGCTCCCGGCTTCAACGCCTTTGTTGTCCGCTTCTGCCGACGGTTGTCCACTGTGCTCAGCAGGGGTTGCTTCTAATTCGTCTTGGGGTAGCTGGTCAACTCCAAGCGATTCATCTTCTGTTTCTTGTGGCATCGATTTACTCCAGGTCATTTAATTACAGTATTATCAGCCAATCAAAACATCAATCCAATTACAAATCATTCTTGTCCTCAAACTGATCAGATTCATTCTTCTCGATCAAGAAGACAATTAAGAAGAATTGAGCGCAGAGCATTAGGGAGTTGGGTAACGCTTTGGCAGTGAAGGCATCAAAGTGAGTAATAAAAGCCAGAACCCCAAGGCAAGGACACTAAACATGAAGCGATCTCCTGGTTCTAATTAACCGTTTGAGAGTTCAATTTACTCAGTCTGGTTTACTTCACCCCTTGGATACCTTGAGGCTTGCTTGCAACGATAGGTTTTGGCACAAGCGCAGATTTGGCGTGAGGAGATTTAGCACCTGTTTGGTAAGGAATCTTGTTAGACATTGGATTAACCTCGCTGACTGATACATCCTGAATGCGTTAATCCTACTCAATTCCCTCCTAAGCTGAGCACTCACTTTAGTCCGATCTTCGCTGCTGCCTAGTTCATCTAAAGAATGACAAACCAAGTGGCTTTTGATTTCCTTGAGGCTGATAAAACTGACTTTTATTTAATTAAATTAAAGTATTTTTCTTCCGATCGGGATACCTCTGATAGAAGCCACACGAACTCAGCTAATGGGGTACTGCTCCCGCTAAATAGCTAGATTAGATTGTCTTTTCCACAAATTACTTGAGGTAGAATCCGCACAAGATTAGAACGGTTTATTAGACTCTATCTTCTGAATGGTTTTGTTACATTAAGATTGATTCAAATAATTCCCGCTGTGGAATAAGAATTAACAGTATTTCAAACTCAATTACTCGGTTTAATCTGGCTCTGTTTTCTTCACTCGATGATAAAACCGAGCGATCTCTCCTCTTTTTAGGCTTTAGTCTTCTCACTGGCATTCTTCATGCCATCCCTCTTGATGCAAAACCACAACGATCTCCAGCAGCTGCTCGATATCCTGCCCCAAGAGATTCAGCAGCGATTAGAACACCATTTCCATCACGATGTCTTGGTGGAAGTTGTGTTGGACTTTGGGCGACGCCCCGAAGCTCGCTTTCCGGGTGGGGCGGAGTATTTATCCCAGCAGCCTGTGACTCGCCAGCAGCTGCAGCACTGTGTGAGTCGCCTCGGTCAATTTGGAGGCGATAACCGTGCGGGCATTGAGCAAACGCTGCACCGGATTAGTGCCATTCGCAATCGCCAGGGCGAAATTATTGGTCTCACTTGCCGGGTGGGTCGCGCCATCCATGGGACGATCGCCCTCATCCGTGATCTGGTGGAAACGGGACAGTCTATCCTGATGCTCGGTCGCCCGGGTGTGGGCAAAACCACGGCACTCCGAGAAATTGCTCGTGTCTTAGCAGATGACCTGAACAAGCGGGTCGTAATTATTGACTCCTCGAACGAGATTGCGGGCGATGGCGATATTCCTCATCCGGCGATCGGGCGTGCCCGAAGAATGCAGGTTGCCCGTCCTGAATTACAGCATCAGGTCATGATCGAGGCGGTGGAAAACCATATGCCCGAAGTGATTGTGATTGACGAAATCGGCACGGAACTTGAAGCACTCGCCGCCAGAACGATCGCGGAACGTGGTGTGCAGTTAGTGGGAACGGCTCACGGCAATGCAATTGAGAATCTGATCAAGAACCCCACCCTCTCTGACTTAGTCGGTGGCATTGAGTCAGTCACGTTGGGCGATGAAGAAGCGCGGCGTCGCGGCTCTCAGAAGAGCGTGCTGGAACGCAAAGCACCCCCCACCTTTCAGATTGCGGTTGAAATGCTGGAGCGGCAACGCTGGATCGTGCATGAAAACGTGGCAGAAACTGTTGATACCCTCCTCCGGGGACGGCAACCCCAGCCTCAACAGCGAATGCTAAATGAGCAGGGACAGGTTGTGATTACCAAGGAGACTACATCTGCTTCGGGGACGACTCTAATCAGACCTCATCGACCCGCACAGGTGCTTCCCTTCCCCAAGGCACAGCCCAAGCGGCAGTGGGATGCTCCACTGACTAAGACGGCGATCGATGCAGGGTGGAACGCATTCGACTACCTGGATCAGGATGATGAGTTGGCACAGGGGCAAGATGATCCCAAGATGCGTGTTTATCCGTATGCCATCAGCACCTATCAGCTCGAACAGGTGATTGATGCACTTCATCTGCCGCTCACCCTGGTGAAGCACGTCAGCGATGCCGATGCGATCGTTGCTCTCCGTTCCCATGCTCGCAAGCACGACAACTTGCAGCGATTGGCAAAGAACCAGAGGATTCCCCTGTATGTCATCAAAGCGAATACCATCCCACACATGACGCGTACCTTGCGTCAGATTTTAGGAATGGATCAGCGGGATGACAGCGGAGATTGGCAGATGAATGTTAATGAAGTCAGTGGTAGAGATGAGGAGTTGACGGCGCTGGAGGAAGCCCGCTTAGCGGTGGAACAAGTGGTCATTCCTCAGCAGCAGCCGGTGGAACTCCTGCCCCGTTCCAGCTGGCTGCGGAAGTTGCAGCATGAACTAGTGGAACGCTATCGCTTAAACTCTCATAGTGTCGGTGACGAGCCCGATCGCAGACTCAGAATCTATCCAGCCTAAGAATTCATCCTCTTCAAATCAGCGCAGTCGGAATCACAACCGGCTGCGTTTTGCTATTGCCATTCGCTTCCCATCAAAGAACGAGTGGGAAAGTGTAAATTAAATGACCTTTTATTTGACAAATTGCTGGAGAACGGCTTGCGGCTTGAAAACCAGAACTATCAGGATTTCTACTGGCTCTCGATGTCTCAAAATCCTCAGTTCGACGAGTTTTGATACAGTATCTCTAGACTGCTTGCACCTTTTGAAGGGCGCTAGCTCTCGCCTCTTTATAATCCTGATAATCGAACTTTATAAGGAATTTCTTCGATGGGCAAATCATTGCAGTCCCAGTCACTATAACGAAGCTGTAACCGCTGCTCCCCTGCATATTCCACTAACCTTCCACCATACAGCTTGGTCTCAGTCCCTAGACTTTGAATTCGGATTTTACCGTTGAAGACAGTAGCGCGAGCGAGGTAAATTACCAGGTCATCTCGGGAAGGACGATTCACAGTGGTACTTGCGGTCAAGTGAGCTAACCCTCGCTCATCCATTTCTTGAGCTAAGGCGATGGCCGTGTTGCGAATGCCGCTAATCGCAACAATGTTAGCGGCAACGGCCATAGTGATGTCTACACCATCATCCGTTACGATCGAGTTGTTGGATAAGAATTGAAAATTGAGTTCTCCCAAGTCACTGCGAATGCGGCGATGAATTAAATTGTCGGGATGGTAATGAGTTAAGGTTCCCACAATCGCGCCACAGGCCGCACGCGGCTCTCGCCAAGGAGATTCACGGGTTTTGCCGTAAATCTGTTGCCCATCCTGGCGTAATCGCCCCACATGAGTCTTCAGATCGATCGCCACAAGCGAAAGCGATTGAGGATTGCCTGCATACACTTGTCGTTTTAAGGATTCGTCTAACTCATGCGCCACGGTGACATGGGCTAAGGTCGCCCCGTTGTCAGTGCCTCCACCTGCTGGGAAAAAAGCTTCTAACTTGAGTTCTCCAATTTCAGAGAGCGTCGCAAATCGAGAGGCGACGACATCACGATAGCGTTTGGTCGCCTCGCCTTGATGGATGCGATCGCCACAGTTGGTATAAGCCAGGGTGGTCACAACGCTGGGTAAGGTCATGTCAGCGCCGCAGGTGTTTATGTTTGTAGGACTAGAGACAGCCAGTTGAAGTTCATCCCGCAAGATTTGCAGCCCTTTGATGAGCGTGTAGCGATCTCGGACAATTTCATTGAGATAATTATGGTAAGCATTGCGCTCCATTCCAAAACTGGCGGAGAGCCGCCAACATTGTTCGACCCGTGCTTCGGTAGGGGCAGCATCAAAGGATAAAGACATAAGTTGGGAAGACGGGTCATGAATGCTGGATGAGATATTTCAAACTATACAGGTCATCTCAGATAACCTCTAGTGCAGTTGATTGATCGCAACTGATCAGGATGCTGCAAGGTTCTCAACAGCCACGAAGAAAATTTTTTTGAAGGTGCAGTATCTGTTTTTGGCAAAGTAGCGATCTACGGTGTGACAGTTGGTAGTGTCTCAGAAACGGTCCCCTATTTTACAGTTGCCCCTATCAAGGGCGGCTGCCCTTGTTCCACCATTGGTACTGTAAATAAACCCGTCAATAAATCTATGTCTCAAAATGCAGCAGTTTTCACCAGTTCTGATATAGCAGCAGTACATCGGGTTTAGATAGCATTGGAACAATAAACAACGCTAAGGCTAGAACCTTGAATACACAAGACTTTCAAGAAGTGCCTGGGAATTGATTATTTGCCGGACCTAGCAACTATTTAACCGATTTTACGTAGTTCTTGACTATCAGCTCAACGAGAAATCAAGGATTTCAGAGCATAACTCAACGGTAATTTAATCCAAATTCAGTCCACACCTATTGATGGCAAGAGAAGAACACTAGTGCGTGTAATCAGGATACGTGTAATTTAGTGCCACGAAACGCTGAAAGCCTTTCATGTTGTACGTTATGGACACTAGCTCTATATTGTGCTGCGATCTTGATTGAAACTCGGAGAAAACTGAGGTTCAACTTTCTCCGACCTTTAGTGGTTTAGCTAGCGCCCAAGGCCGAGCTGATCGCGTCTCGCAGTTCCAGCAACTTCAGGGCTTTGTAGTTCTGGATGGTTACCCTGCGTGGCACGTCTCTGTTTACAGCAATGTTTTTGCCTGAACAAAACTGCAACCCCTGAGTGATTTGGGTTCACTAATTGCAACGATTAACTGCATCAATCAATATCTCTGGTGAGACGGGTTTAGAGAGATGGGATTGAAACCCGGCTGCCAATGCCTGTTGCTGATTGACTTCACCTGCATAAGCTGTGAGGGCGATTGCTCGGATGGGCGTTTCCGTTTCTCCTTGCTTTGCTTCCCAAGCTCTGATTTGCTGAAGCAACGTATAGCCATCCATCTCTGGCATTCCCACATCACTGAGCAAAATATCTGGCTTGGTCAGGGTCAGTGTTTGTAATGCCTCATGACCCGATGCGGCTGTTGTCACGATCGCCCCTGCCTGCTCTAGCACAAATGCCACAAACTCGCGTGAATCTAATTCATCATCCACAACCAGGATACGGATACCCTGCAAGCCTCCCTCAACTGCAACTGCGGCAGATTTAGGAGAAGGTAATTCATTTGATTGCGGTGCGAGGGGAATTTGAACGGTAAAGGTTGCCCCTTGTCCTTCTCCTGGACTGTCTACGCTGATTTGACCGCCGTGCAGCTCCACGATTTGACGAGCGATTGCCAACCCCAGCCCCAAGCCTCCAAACTTGCGCGTGGTGGCTCCATCCTCTTGGCGGAAATGCTCGAAGATGTAGGGCAAAAAGTCTGGTTTAATGCCTTTTCCAGTATCTTTAATCTGAATCTGTGCATTTGTACCCACTGAGGACAAGTCAATGGTGATGTGCCCTCCAATTGGCGTGAACTTGACTGCGTTAGACAGCAGGTTCCAGACAACCTGCTGCAACCGTCCAGCATCGCCATTTACAGTGCCAATGATAGGTGAAATGAACGTATGAATTTGCAGTGACTTTGCTTCAGCAGCGAGCCGAACGGTTTCTAATGCGGCAGAGATGACGAAGCTTAAATCAACGGGTGCTACGGTCAAAACTAATTTGCCGCGCAAAATCCGAGAGATGTCCAGCAAATCATCGATTAACTGTACTTGTAGCTGGGCATTGCGCTCAATGGTTTCCAGGGCATGAGCGGTTCTGGTGGAATCGAGCTTGCCGTTGCGGAGTAGCCTTGACCAACCCAGAATAGGATTGAGGGGCGATCGCAGTTCGTGAGACAGCACAGCGAGAAATTCATCTTTGATGCGATTGGCGTTCTCGGCTTGCTCCCGGGCAGCTTGTTCCTGTTCAAGGAGCCGCAAACGGGCTTGCTCAATCTGCTTCTGGGGTTCAATATTGGTACAAGTGCCAAACCATTGACGAATGCGACCTTGCTCATCTTTGAGCGGAATCCCCTGCCCTAAGAACCAGCGGTAACTCCCATCATGGCGACGAAAGCGATACTCAATTTCGTAGAATTGACCACTGTCCACGGCTGCCAGCCAACGATCGTGGGTCCTCTCCAAGTCATCGGGATGAATAATGGATAGCCAGTTTAAGCTGTGCATTTGCTCAGCGGTTAAGCCCGTGTAGTCGCAAAAGCGCTGGTTGACGTATTCATTGTGTCCTGCTGCATCAGTAATCCAAACAAACTGCGGAATCGCTTCTGCCAAGAGCCGATAACGGGTCTCACTGTCACGGAGTTCTGCTTCGGCTCGTTTGCGTTCGCTCAGGTCAATGGCAAAGAAAACACCACTGCTGCCATCCTCAAGCAGCAATGCAGCACCGATGAGAATCGGAATTTTTCTGCCGTTTTTGTGAAGGTAGACTTTCTCATAAGGGGTACTCACGCCCTTGGTTACGACCTCATTGACCGCAATTCCATCCAGTGCTTGGTATTCCGGTGGAGTCAGGGCTTGCCAGTTAATTTGCCCCGCTTCTAACTCCTGCCGCGTATAGCCGATGAGATTCAGTAGGGCATTATTGGCTTCAACAATGTCACCGGCTGGAGTATAAATACCCATTGGCACCATTTCGCACTCAAAAATGCGGCGAAAGCGGGCTTCACTCTGGCGCAGTGCGTCTTCGACTTGTTTGCGATCGTGGATATCGATGGATGCGCCAAACCAGCGAATAATCTCTCCCGTTTGCGAATCCCGGTAGGGTTCAGCGCGAACCAGAAACCAGCGATAGGTTCCTGCCGCGGAGCGAATCCGGTGTTCGACCGAGAAAACGCCCCCTGTCCGTCGCGCTTCGTTGAATGCTGCGATTGTGCGATCGCCATCGTCTGGATGAACGAAATTAGCAGCGACTTCTGCGGCAGTTGTCGGTTCATAAGGAACGCCGGTGTAGTCGCTCCATTGCCTGTTGAAGAACTCAACCCGCCCCTCTGTATCGGTGATCCAGACGATCTGCGGCACAGCATCTGCCATCAATCGAAACCGCTGTTCACTTTTGCGTAAGGCTGCCTCTGTCCTGGCGCGTTCCAGCTTTGTCCAGATGCGGCTTGCCAATTCTTGCATCAAGGCGATCTCGTCATCGCGCCAATCATACGGAACCGGATGAAAAACCGTGAGCGAAAACTCCCATTCGCCGTCCCGAATGAGCGGAATGTTCAGTTCTGCCCCAATGCTCAGGGCAGCATATTTCCCTGAATCAACAATGCGGGAGTCGGTAGCCACATTTCGCACCACAATCGGTTGTCCGGCTTGGGCCATATGCAGAAATTCCTCGGCGACAAATTGGGGCAGGGCATACACACCAACCAAGCTTGGTATGTCGGTTTGATGCCAGTGATGGTGGATGACAGCTTCGTCAGCCCGCTCATTAATTTCAACAAAAGCGCAGCTTGAAATGTTGAGATAGCGATGCAGGCGATCGCCCACCATTTGCACAATATCGCCCACTTCTGTAATTTCAGCCAATCCATCGCGAACGGTTGCCAGGAATTCAGCGTTTAGGGTTGCCCGTGTCCGATCGGTAATATCCCTAAATAAGACGGCAAACTGTTGACCCTGGGGAGCATTGATCGGTGTCACATAAACGTCAAACCAGCAATTCAACGCCTGCAAGTAGCTTTCAAATCGAGTCGATTCACCCGTTCTGACGACGCGGGCATAGGTTTCAAGCCAGAAAGGTTCGAGCGTGGGAATGAGTTCGCTCACGGCTTTACCGGTGACTTGCTGTAATCCGGTCAGGATTTCAAAGGCGGGGTTGACTTCAAGAACTCGATGGTCGTAAGGTTTACCCGTTTCGTCCACCAGCAGGTCGCACACGCAAAACCCCTCGTCGATCGAATCAAACAGCGTGCGATATCGCTGCTCACTATCCCGCAGAGCTTGTTCGGTGCGTTTGCGCTGAGTGATGTTTTGGAAAACACAACCGACCCGGCGGCTGTCTGCATCGCCAATTTTGAAGGTGTAGAAGCTAAACCAGGAATCGAGCGGCTCGGTGTATAGCTCTTGTCGTTCAGCAATCCCGGTTTGAGCCACCCGACCATAGGCTTCCCACCAGGCAGATTCGTAGTTTGGGTCAATCTCCCGCAGCGATCGTCCAGCCAGGTCGAGTCCGGTAATGCGCTTAACGGCTGGATTCGCTTCAAGATAGAAAACATCGATCGGGCGATTGTCTGGATCGAAAATGACATCGGCAATAAAGTAGCCTTCGTCGATCGACTCAAACAGCATCCGGTACTTTGCTTCGGAGTCGCGCAGGGCGGCTTCAGCGCGAGCACGTTCGACGGCTGCCCACGTCCGTTCTGCGGTTTCTTCAACTTGTTTAACCTCAAGTTCTGTCCACTGACGCGGTGTGGACTGATGAACGGCAAGCAGGGCAACGAATTGATTGTTTTTGATCAGCGGCACATCGATATGGGCAGCAATATCGATCGCGTCATATTTCGCCTTCTCAGCATCCGTATAACCAGGATTATTCGGAATGTCAGTGACAACCTGAGTGCGCCCAGATTGGTGGTCAGCAGTCAAATTGCGGCGATAGTTTTCCAAACGGTATCGCCCACTCAATGGAGCAACCCCATTGGTGTAGTTGCAATGAACAATAACCTCTTGCTCACCGGACACGACTTCGGTATAAATGACACGAGTGGCTTCTAAAGCTTCCCCTAAAATGCGAGCAGCGACTTCCAGGATCTCTGTTGCATCTGTCAATGGACGAAGCGCATCTGTCAGTTTGATGCAGAAGGCATTGAGTTGGGCCGCTAGGTGTACAGTGACTAGGGCAGAGCTATCCGGTTGCGGGTCAGCCTCTCGCGTCGTTGTTTCGGTCGGCTTTGCTCGATCGAGTTCGGTCAGTAGGATTTGCACGGCTGTCTTCAGGTTGTCTGACCAAGCTTCAACTGTCCCTAAAGGCGTTTGGGACCAATCGAGCGATCGGAGCAACGCACCCATCTCGCCGCCACCCCTAAACAGAGTTTCAGCCGTTTCGTAATCCTCTGCTCTCACGCTCTTAGTTCCTTTGGAAGAAGTATTTGCTGCGAATCTCCTGACTGCATCGCTGGAGTGTGGCATCGTCAGAATGAGCCATCTGATTCAACAGGAGGTCGATTTGCTTCAGTGCCAGGGGTGAAGGAGTGGCATGACCGTTTTCCCAGCGATTGATTGTGGGAAATGTAACCCCAAGCTGAACTGCGAACCGCTCCTGGGTCAGTTTCAGCGTGTGCCGGAGTTCCCGAATCAGTTGCCCAAAGGCAGGCTGTTCAACACGCACATAGTCTTGGTGGAAAGGCATATATCACTTTATAAAGTCCTTTAATTTTCCCACTTTTGATTGATTTAGATGAAGAGGCAATCTGCCTTAAGTCAGAAAAGCTGTCGCATCTCTCGACAAACGATGTTGACGTGCTGTCGCGTCTCTCGATAAACGGGGTTTCACGCAGATTTGGTGAATGGGGGCGATTTCCGAAAACCTCAACGTAAATTCAAAGCTCCAAGAAGTTTCCAGCTCCGAAGTCACCTAATTGTGTAAGAGGACGAAAAGCCTGAGACGTGATATCAGCATCGGATAAGCGTAATAAATTCCAAGATAGCCTCGATCGCTTGCCTAGTGAGCGTTTTTCGTTTGGTAGCACTAAATTACACGTATCCTGAACTCTGGTAAAGTCACTGCGCTGCAAGGGTTACAGGCTTAGCGGGGATAGCGACAGGATACGTGTAAAAACCTGTAAGATAAGATTCAAATGCTTGCCATATCTATGTTCCAGGTTTTGCTGCTTCAAACAATATCCTTGAAACCTTGCAGTAGTATAGGTTTGAACTACTTCTGGAATGCGTACTACCCGAAAACTGCTAGTACACCCTGCCTTTACTAGCCCTTAGAGAGCCTGAAACCCTCATTCTCTCGTTGAATAGTTGCATTACATAGCAGCTACACCGGATGTTCATTCCATCTAATGCTGAATCGCTAAAAGTTATGACAATTAAGGCTTAGAGGGCTATCTTGCAGGTTTTTACACGTATCCTGTTCCAATCCCCTGATTGCTTTCAAAGGCTTGATTAGAGGGAATTTGAGAAGATTGGGAAGAAAAGTTGTCTTAGGATTGTCAGGTAGAGATAAGTCACGTTATCTCTACCTGAAATCAACACAACTTGCCGATTGACCATGCCTGATTCCCCCACTGACCCCGTTTCCCCACTCGCGATCGTGTCCATTGAGGGCGGCAAGAAGCAGGAACCTCGACGATCAGAACCACCAGACTTACGCCATTGGCAAATCGAGGAGTTCTTGCGGCAGACCGGGAAAGCGGAGAATACCCAGCGCACCTACCGAGGACAACTGATCCGTTTTGCTGCCTGGTGCGACAAGTCTTGGCTGGATGTCACTCCCAGCGACATCGGCAAGTATCGGCGAGAGCTAAAGTCGAAGGGGTTGAAGCCGACATCGATTAACCATGTGCTGAACACGCTGCGATCGTTCTACGGTTGGCTGCGCCGGAGTAACGGCTATCCAATGAATCAACCGCTGCCCACGGATGCGATCGATCTCGAACGACAGGAGGAACCCCAAGCGGATCATCTGGAGACGGAGGATTTGAGTCAGCTATGGGAAGCATTGAATTTTGATGATGCGACACGGGTACGCGACCGAGCAATCGTGGCGGTGCTAAGTCATGGACTGCGAGCTTCAGAAGCCTCTGCTCTCAATATGGAGCACTGGAACGGCAGAATCCTGAAGGTGCGCCGATCGAAGGGGCAGAACGTGAGTGAAGTGCCGTTGAGCCGAGAGGCGCGATCGCATCTGGAAGCTTATCTAGAATGGCGACGGGAGCAGGGAGGCGTGTTTGAACCACTGTCAGAAAGTCCCATGTTTCTGGCGCAGGACCCGAAGAATAAGGGTAAGCGTTTAGGTTACAAGGGGCTGCATAAGATGGTGCGAAAGCTGGGAGCAGTCGCTGGGGTGGAAGACATTAATCCGCACCGCTTCCGTCATACGTTTGGTACGGAAGTGACGCGGCGGGGCGTTGATCCTTTGTTTGGGAAGGAGTTGATGGGGATCAAGAGCGATCGAGTCTTTCAGCGGTACACCAAAGGCGTGTTTAAGCAGGCGGCGGCTGAGGCATATCTCAAGGCGATTGGGGAAGCGGACAGCGAATAGTGCCCGTTCTCTCTCAGTTAGCCTTAATAGTGCAAAAAATTCCTGAAAGCCTTGTCAATAAAGAATTCTTCTAAAAGGGGTGATTGAAGGGTTCCTGTCATGAGATGCAATCAGAGCTAATCCGAAGCCCGAAACAACGTAAATTTGTTAACCAGTAGAGGCAATTTGAGGGTGCAACAGAATTTTTAGTACAATAGCTACATTTCCAAACTCTTGCTCGGAAATGTTTTCAGTCTAGTTGCACTTCATGACAGGAACCCTTCAATCACCCCTACTACTGGCTCATACTCTCAGCTTCAAATCAAGCAGGAGAAAGTTTTGTTGTTCTACCTTGCACATACTGTTCCACTATTTGCTCATAATCAGAAATTAATTCAATGATGAATACTATTGTGCCTAATACCAATCCAATATGAAGGTGAGTATAACTAAACACCTGAAAGTCTTGCCCAATAAGGGTTAATTCTGCTCAAGCTCATTTTCGATTGGTATAACAAGGAAAACCGAATCATCAAGGAACTCCTGACAACAGCTTCTGTGCAAAGCTATGACGCAAAACAGTAATATACCAGGTTCTTGGCAATCCACTAGTGCAGATTTACCAGAAGTTCACGAGATCTTACAACAAGTTGCCAAGGCTATTTATATAGAAGCAAAAGAAGCTGTTCCTATAGACCAACAGAAAATTCAAGTTGAAAGAGCGATTGCCCTCGGTTTCTTAAAACAACAGGAAGACGAAGTTACTTTTGTCGAATCAGCCCTAAAAGCTGACTATTTGGTCGAATATGCTGTTAATGAATTGGTCGCGGCTTGGGATAATGTAGACGTTTTTTTAAAGAATATTTCTCATCTTTATCGCTGTAGTATTCTACTTAACTACAATCTCGCTCTTGGCTCACGATCAATATGCAGTCTAGTGCACGAGCATGGTAAGGATTTAATTACCCGTATCATTGAAGTTGCTACATTAAGAAGCACAGAAGATATTTCTCATGATCGTTTCTGGCACTTGTACGAGATATTTTGTGCAGCATTACCTGACCTTCGACCCGAACCAAAGCCTTTAGTTGATGCGTTGGAAGTTATTGCGAGCATTAACCTTGGAGCCGGAAAAATTCAATATGAGATACAGGGTTTACTGAAGCAATCGCAAGAAATTGTTGAGGCATTTTACCAAGAATTTACAAGCCGCTCCAATCGACTCTTTATTGAATTCATATTCACAACGCTACTTATCCTAAGTCAGTTTGATTTCTATACGGCTCACCAGAGAGCATTGTCACTCACTGGCTCTTGTGATTCAGTAGAAGCTAATTTAGGAATCGCTGTATTGGGACGGCTTAATTATAGTGCTGCTGGACAATCAGATTTACTGGCTAAAACACTCGATCGCTTCAATGAATTCCTATTACAACAGAACACCGAGTTAGATTTGATATTGACCAAAGCTTACGGAGACCTGCTAGACCACTCAGATGAGGCGATCGTTAAATTTGTAGAATTATCCTCTCGATCAGATTTGACTATCCGTCAGGAAGCAGCCCAAGTTCTATTTCGCCGAGCGGAGGAATCTTTTCAGAAAGATTGGTATAAGCAAGCCCTCTTGGCAGTTCTACAAAAACCACTCTTGCATCTAGAAATTCTAAAGCAGTTAGACTTTGCAATTCGCCACTATGTTCACAATGAACCTGGTTTTGCAATCCGAGTTATTGAGGTATTTGCACTAAATTGGGACTACACCAACAATACTGACAATACTTTATCTGACATTACGCGATATACACTTACAGAGTTATTCAACCATTACCGTAATGAGTTAAACTCTGCACTAACCCAGTGGTTCGCCTCAAGAATCCCTCGTTTACATCATGCTGCATCTGAGATTGAGCATTTCTTTGCATCAATACCATCAAACAATTCCAGTGAAAGTGCTGATAACAATCTAAAGCCATCAATTCTACTTAGCAAACCTGTACTCGACTCCCTTGATGAACTCACTGTTCAACAGATACTATCTCGTATTGCAGGCTATGTTACAGGTGGAATTTCACTTGCTGCTTTAATTTTATCTGCCGCCCGGCGGGAGCCTATTTCTCGATCGCTTGCAGAGCAAATTGTAATACTGCTAGGTGATTATGTTGTCTACGATTATCCAGTCAGAGCAAAGGAGTATTTAAACAATCGGCTTAGTGAAGAGACAACTACAGAAGTAGAAAGGCAGATCATTCAAGCATCATTGAAGCGGTTTGATCGCTATTTCCAAGCTCGGCAATCATTGCCTCCTCTAAAGGAACTACAAGCACCTCCCAGTAGAATCTATGCTTATTACCAAGCCCAATGGAAACAAAATGCAGACATTGTAGAACAGGCTAAAGAACGCTCAATCTTCCGGACTATATTCGCTGGACGGGAAATCCCAATCAAATATGGAAAGGCATCTGCTCATTTTGATGAAGCGGCCCAAAAAGTCTCTGAACCTATGCGTTTTGCACCCCTGTCTTACAGATATGATGTGCCCCAAAGCGATGCTATTGATCCTGTTGGTCGTGCTTATCAACGTTGGCGATGGAGGTTAGTAGGGTTTGAGCAAGCTACGGATACTTTTGAAACAAATTCGGCAGAGCCAGAAGTATGAAGTTAGTGATTCGTGAGTATCTAAGTATGTTGAAAGAAGCAGGCGAACTCGATTCGTTGCTCTTCGACCTACTCATGAACATGAAAATTATCCCTTTGAATCGGGCTGAAAGTGGGGGCAGGCAGGATGGTGTTGATATTCCTGCTATAGGGAACGATCCTGAGGACGGAAGGCGGAAGCTGTTTCTATTTACAGCAAAGTGTGGAGATATCACACGGCAGGAGTGGGATGCGTCTCCAAATGGAATCAGAGCATCTTTAAATGAAATACTAGAAGGCTACCTACGAACTCGTGTTCGACCAGGACACGCAAAACTTCCGAAGAAAATTGTTTTAGTGACAGGTGGAGCCTTAAAGCAGAATGTTGCTCAGAACTGGACTAACTATGTTCACGAACACACGCGAATCCATCCTAAATATGGGGAGATTGAGTTTGCTTTCTGGGGTGGCGAAGAGCTAGCGCCCCTGATTGAAGAGTATTTACTGGATGAGTATCTATTTCAAGAAAAATCCCGGAAAAATCTACGAAAGACGATCGCATTGGTTGACCAGAATGACGATCAGCCGAAGTATTTTTACCAATTGATCGACGAAACCCTATTCGATGACAACTTGCCAACTGATAAGAAACCAGGTTCGGTGCAGAAGCGCCAAAAGGTTCTACGCCTTCTGCATCTCAGCCTGAACATTGTATTTCATTGGAGCGAGGAAGCCGATAACCTCCGTCCCGCACTTTTAAGTGCTGAATATTTGATTCTTCGAGCTTGGGACTGGCTAAGGCAGAATAACTTGTTTGAGTGTAAAAAAACGGTAGCAGGATATGGCTCTCTATTATCCACTTACTTAACAATTGGTGATCGGTACGCAGGAAAACTCCAGCCTTACTGTTATATCCGCGATGGTTTATTTGGCTACAACATGGCAGATGAGGTGGAATATCCCTTAAGAACTTTCGAGACAATCGGAATATTAGGAAGCATTGGCTTAGCTTATTGGTATGCATCGCAGGCGTTTAGAGAGGATGCAGCCAAACAAGCTTACTTACAACAGTGCACTGCGATCGCCAAGATGCTCGCAGTTCTGATCAACAATAATCCATCGGCTTGGACACCACTCTATGATAATCATGCAATTGATATTGCAATTGGCTTGCTTGCTTTGACCGCAATGAGTGAACAGCAAACGGCTTCAGAGTGGGTAACTGGAATCGCAAGTCGTATTTTTTATGCATATAATACTTTGGGCAAGCATTTTCCAATTTCTTCAGACAGCCATGAAGAGTTAGTCGGTAGTGCATCAAGTTGTAGTGGGTTAGGTAAACTAGAGGGACAGCTACTCCCCAGCAAGACCTATGGAATGTCGCCTGTGCGGTCATCCCAGCACTCACAAACATGGTAAAGCTCCGAATGGGAGCCAACGGTATTTCTGCCCCCAATGCAAGCAAACGTTTAATGAACGGTTTGACACCTTGTATTATCATCGCCACGTCACACCCGAACAGATTCGACAAGTACTCCAGGCGCATAGCGAAGGAAGCAGTTTGAGGGGCATTAGCAGGACGAGTGGACTTGCCTACAACACCGTCGTGAGTATTGTTCGTGCTGCCAGTGTGCAGGCACAATTAGTCCACAATGCGGAAGTTCAATCTGTGCTAACTGAGGAAGTGAGTGCGGATGAGCTGTGGTCATTTGTCGCAAAAAACAAAAGCAGTGCTTCCCAGAGGAATTAACCGTGGGGGATTGCTGGATTGCTGTGAGTTTAGCTGATTCAAGTGGACTGATTTTGGCGGCACGATTGGGAAAGCATACGGATGAGTTAATTGAGGAATTAATCGTTAGTAGTGAGGGGAAAACGGCTTGTAAACGGTTCAACAGTGATGATTGGGGAGGTTATGAACGAGTCTTGCCTCCGGAGATTCTGCACCATATCGGCAAAGACAAAACGCAACGATTAGAGCGAACTAACGGAATTGTCAGACAACAAACCGGAAGGTGGCATCGCAGACAAAACAAGTTTGGCAAAGTCTGGGAGCAAACGAAGGTGACAACTCGATTAGTGGTGAGTTATTTCAACTGGATTTGGCAGCATAGCCGTTTCAAAACAACTGCTGCTCAACGTGCAGGATTAGCGACACGATCATGGAATTGGCATGATATTGCCACCTATCCCACATTAATTTGATGCACTATCAAGTTATCGTCCAGGAGATGTCTGGTGAGGTCAGTGTTTGAAGAGGATTGAAGGTTGAGAGGATGAGGGAAGGTCGTCGATGAGGTCGTAGTTGAGGCGATCTCTAGCTCTATTCAGCTAACAAGTCATTAGAGCAGACTGACCCAGTTCTCCTTAGTGCGTTAATAATGCTTGCAGCCGCTCAATTTCGTCGCTAGGCGGCGGAGAAATCCCAAACCGATCGCAGTTGTTGGCTTGGCTTAAGCTGGTTCTTGCGTTCCAGTTGCATAGCTGACCCACGTCCGCCGCCAGGAGAACTAGCTTGTTGTCGAAAATTTGACGGCTAGCGGTCGTAAGTGCATTTGCAGTTCATCTTAAGCAACGAAAAGGAGGAAAGCTGTCATGCCTGGCATCCCACTAACTGAGAATTATGAGTTTCACCCGTCGATGGACCTCGGCATCGGTCTCGATTATGTTACCAGCGCACCGCTGAGCGTCGGTGTTGTGGGTGAAGCCGTACCGTTGGAGGTTGCTCCAGGTCAAGACAGCTTCCTCACTGCCAGCCACATCAAGTCAGAAACCGACTTCAACCAGATCACCAAATTCAGTGCCGGCGTCGAGGCCCGGTACTTCATCTTCAGCGCCAGCGCTAAAGTGGAGTTCACGAAGTCGGTCAACATTCATGAGTACTCAAACTTCGTCGCGATCTACCAACGCACCATTAACGCCCCGACCCGGCTGAATAATCCTCAATTGACCGACGAAGCCCGCCACCTTCTGGAGCAGCGCAACCTATCGCGCTTCCACGAACGCTTCGGCCATGTCTTTGTCTCGACGATTATCACGGGCGGAGAATACACCGCGGTGTTCGAGTTCCGTGCCCGCAACAGCGCAGAGATGGAATCCACCAAAACGAGCATCAGAGCCGGGGCCGATGCCGGGGTCTTTGCGGCGAACGTAACTCTCGACTCATTCCAAGGCTGGATGCGGAGCATCGCTACCAATGAAATGAGGGTCACGTCGTGGACGCGAGGTGGTAACCGACGTGAAGAACCACAAACGGTCGAACAGGCGTTCCAGCGCGCACGCGAAATGCCGATCATTGCGCGTGATGCCCCGATCGCCTTTGGTGTCGTCGCGCAGCCGTATCAAATCTTGGCACTGCCGTACGATGACCTCACCTGGATCGATATGGAGAACGCCAACCAGGTAATGCGCGAAACGTTGGATAACATCGCTCGGCAGACGAAGCTGCGCAACAGCATCAAGTACGTGCTCAATCATCAGACGGAGTTCGTCGATGTCGATGTGCCGCGGCTCAACGCATTGCACGAACTGCTTACTCAAAACATCAACACCCTCACGGACAACGCTAAGGCTTGCGCCCGCGATCCGCTGGCCTGTCGCTTTGTCCACGTTGACGTACCGGATTTCACTCCCCGCCCAATACTGCGTGCCGATTCGGGGAGGGTCGTGATTCCCGATTTCACTGGCTCAAGACGATCCGGCAATGCCCTGTTGCAACTCGCCACAGAGCACAACGTCCTGTTGCGCGACGAACAGGGTGGTGACCTTGGTGCTTTGTTCTCGATATCGGTTTGCGACATCGAGTCCCAAAGTCCGAACCCTGGCGAAATTACTGACAGGCCCGCGGTCGTCCGGCTGAGGGTGAGCCGCTCGGAAATCGATCCGTCGATTCAATGGGTGCCTAGCAATAGGATCAGGCCAGACTACAGTGATCTCTTTGATCTTCGTCGCTAAAAACCGACCCAATGAGCGCCCTTTAAAGCAGCCGGAACAGTGCCGTGGTGATTTTATACCGCCGGTTTCGATGTGGCGATCATGAACCGGAGGACGCGCCGGATTGAAATCCGATGCTAAAACAACGAGAGCAAAACGAGTTGATCGCAAGGAGATACTAATGCAGTTTAGTCAACACCTCATCGATGTCATTGATCGACAAGAGGGTGGGTCGCTTACCAACGTCTACTTTCCTAGTAACGCGCAAAGCAGTACGGGTCCGACCGTCGCCCGCGGCGTCGATCTCGGGGCGTACTCGGAGGCAGACCTTCGCGCCGCGGGCCTTTCTGAGGAAACCATCGACAAGCTCCGGCGGTTCTTGGGCAAGACAGGGGACGCGGCCAAGCAGGAGGTGGCGATCGTGCCGGGCGTGACGATCACTTCCCATGAAGCCGACCTCCTGAACCAGCATGCCCTTGCGCGGATCGCCTCTACAGTGGAGCAGCGCTACGACGCGGCGCGCGGTACGCCGGGCGAATTTTCGCGCCTGCCGGATCTGGTCAGAACGGCGATCATCGATCTCGCCTACCAGTACGGTCCCAACCTACCGGTTCGAACCCCCAGAGTCTGGCAATATCTGACTGAGCAGCGTTGGGCGGAGGCAGTCCATGAGTTCCGGAATTTCGGGGACGCGTTCGGGTCACGCCGTAAGGAAGAAGCGGAGTTCATTGAACTGGCCACGGCCGTACCACTGCCGACGCTGGACATCAACACTGTGCTCGGCGTGCAGCGTGCGCTGATCGTGGTCGGCATTGACCCTGGACCCGCGGACGGGCGAAACGGGCGGCTCACCCAAAACGCTATCCTGAAGTTCCAACGTGCTTGGAATCAGGCAACCACGTCGGATTTCGTCGGCGAAACGGGCGAACTTGATGCGGGCACGCGGGACGTTCTGGAGAGTTTAGTGCGCAACCTCGGTTACCCAGTACTTTCCAGCTAACCGCAGGCTCGCTCCTACAAACAGTTGTAGATCGCGGATCTTATCCATTCTCGAAGGTGGTCGACTGCGTTCGCCTAACCAGCGCGTTGCAGCGGACAGAACAAAGACCTTGGTGCCGAGTTTAAAGATTATTTGCCTCCGCTGAACACAACCGTTGCCACCTCTACAATCGCCGAAGATAACTAAATTCGGCAATGTTGAATTCTCTTGTCTTTCTGCAACGTGCTGTTGGTAGGAGCTTCTGCGATCGCGGCAGAAGCTTTTAGGATTTATTGTTGGCGAAGTGACGATTTGCGGTGTGCCAGTTGGGTTTGTAAATAAAACGACCCGATACTGTTGGCGAAGCTCGACGAGGATCACACTTCCCTTAATCTGGCGCTAGAGCGGCGAAACGAGAAACCCGAGTTTTTGCTCTTGGCACACCCGTCACCCAGTTGACCAAGCGCTCAAAGTTCATTGCAGTGGCGACCGCAGTATTTTGCAAATGGGTTTTAGCTAGTCCTCGATATCGGGTTTGCCGGAGTCCAAACGCTCGAACTCCTTGAGAGAGCGTTCCTTCAATCCCAGCGCGACGCTTGTACCGTTGCTGTCCTTCAGCACTGGCATGGGTCGCTCTTGCCGCCTTGAGCGCTGCATACTGCGGCTGTGGCATCAGCAGGACACTGCGCGCAGCAGGCGGTTTTGCTCGAGTACAGTGAGAACGGGCGGCACAAGGTCCACAGTCCAGCGTCGAAAACTTGGCTTTGAAAACAAGATGCCCATCCTGCCCAATCAAAGGGGACCAGGAAATAGACTGCTTGCCCTGTGGGCAGGTGACCCGCTGATGTTCCCAATCCACCACAAACTGAGTGAAGTCAAACGCATTCTCTGTTTTGGTTTGCCAAGTGGGATTGGGACGAGCGGGTCCAACCATCGTAATACCCTGGGCTTGAGCCTCCACGAGTAAATGAGCTTCGACATAAGCTGAATCGACAAAATGCTCATCGGGTGGCAATTGTTTATCAATCAAGGCTTGATGAATCGAGTCGGTACAGTTCACCTCATGCACCGTTGCAGGTGTTGTCATGACCTGAGTCATCAAATGGCAATCCTCATCGTCACAGGTTTCACTGAAATGCACCATATATCCAGTCCAATGAAGGCTATGCCGGCTGCGATAACGTGCATCCCTGTCATAGGGCGATTCAACTGCCTCAGCCGCCTTGGTTAATTCACTTTTAGGTTTGAATCTGACCTGCTTAAATCCTGTTTGATCATCGGTCATCACTTCATAATGCCGTTGCCAAATCAGTTTTAGAGCAATAATGCTCGGTAGGTTCTCCCAATCAATTGAAAGATTAGACTCCTCAAGGCACTTCAATAGATAGTCAATATCATCGCCTACTGTTTGTGCATATTTATCTCGTTCTGTTGTACTTTTCGGTAATCGAGTATCTTCAATTCGACGACCGTAACGCTTATACCATGGTTCTAAAGCAACTTGTGCTGTCCATTCAGGAACCAGCGTTGCGAGTTCATTCAAAACAGCTCGAAATGTTTCTGCAACTAGCTCTAATCGGCTGAGGGCTCGGATTGAGGCTAACACACGAGTGGCATCAGTCCGCTGCTTGCCCCGAGCTTTGACCAGCCCTAAGATACGGCAGTGTTCCAACAATCGGTCCAGTAACAGATGCTCCGCTTGCCCCTCAATCAAGCGCTGACGAAACTCGCTCAATACACTGAAGTCAAATCCTGCATCCGTTAACTCCAAACCCAACAAATATTTCCAGTCAATTCGAGAACGGACGGCATCAGCGGCTTGCCGATCAGAGAGGTTTTCTCGAAATTGCATCACCGTAATCAGTGCCAGTTGCCAGGGCGGAATCGCGGGTTGTCCAGTTTTGGAAAACAAGTGGGCAAAATCTGCATCCCCGAAAATAGGACCTAACTCGTCTCTCAGCGTTATGTACAAGTTACCTTTTGGGAATGCAGCTTTAGCGACACGCACTGTTTCAGGAGGAACGGGAGGGATTGGCTCAAACGCGAGAGACATGGCAAGTCACCCTCAGCAATATAGAGATTTGTTTTCAGGATAGCTGATGTGATCTCAATCGAGGTTCGCCAACAGTATCCGACCCTTTGTTTTACACACTTCGTGACGGGTTCAAGAGTTAGGGTTGAAAAATACGACTGTTCATGATGGCAGCTAATGCGTTTAGATAAGCATCTGCTACTGCTCTAGGAAAATCATGTTGGTATCCTCTGCCAAAAAACTTATACTCCTCCGTGGCAAGGGTTATGAGAACTTCTCCCCAACTGTCAGTAAGTAATACTGGTGGAACAGCTATCTCAATTGCAGCAATAGATTCTGAATTCCAAGAACCGCTTAAATATTGAGTTACACAACCATTGATAGCCATGATAATTGTCTCTATCAAGCCCTCAGTTCCTTCCACAACACCATTCTCAAATCTTCCACAATCGAACTCTATTTCAACGGATACATAGCTTATTAACTCAGCCCTACGGGACGATCTACCAGAGTAGTGGAATTCAGCGATACGCCAGACAGGAATTTTAGCCTGATATTCTTGATAATTTATAAAACTCAATTCTGGGGAATTCTCATTGGTACAATACAACAAAAATGCGCTGACAGAAAATACATCGATTTCAATACTGCTAGGGATATCTTCGGCTTTTTGGTCTCCACTCTCTGCAGAGAGTTCTTCATACTTAATTCTGTGATAGCAACAGCAACTGCTCATACCATTCATTCCAAAGGAAGGAAGGAAATGATCTGGTTCCCAAGTAATCACCCCATCTAGACAGTGTTCTATGACCGCACCTATTCTCACAGCATCTGATGGATTGATTGTGAGCTTAGATGCAGTATCAAGAACATCCTCATTAATTGAAAGAATTGTAATGCTTTGTATGATTCTTTCCAGTTCGTATTCCGTGGAATCGTATCCAAAAATTCTTGGCAAGATAAATGAGAGAACGAAGTCAAATTCCGTCATGTACAGCTTGACTCTTTGATTTTCGATTTGTTCAACCAGGCGTCTGAAGGAGTGGAGATAAGTCCTATATGGATTCCTGGCTGAGACATAAATGTTAATCAAAGCATTTGGTGTGATGAGGAGTTTGGTTGACATGACAGGTCAGGAGACTCATTAGAGTTTGCGCTGGCGGTTAACTGTGCAACTTGCTGGCTCAAAGAATTCATTTGTTGACCAATATTTTCAATTTGCTGAGTAATTGTTTCTAATTCACCTTGAATTTTTGGAGAGTATTCATCCGGTACCGCTCCTTCACCGTCCGAGAGCAACTTCACCAACTGGGTCAAAATCGCAGCTTTACTTGAATGGACAGAATTCGTTTTTTGAGGAGCTTCGCCGACTCCAGCCTTCAAGTATCTGTGTACCAATTGAGTGACTGTAAGCTCCTCCTGTTCAGCCCTTTGGCGAACTTTTTCCATGAGTGTTACATCAAGGCGAAAGCTGAAGAGCTTTGTTGTTTTGTTTTTGTCTGACATTGGCTTACTAAGGTTTACTGGGTAGTTCTACGAGATTAGAGATCTAGAATGCTATACAAAAGATGAGTTTTGTATATCTTCTGTATAAATATAAACACAGTGTGGCTAATCCGCAAAGAGTTTTTCATGAAATACTAGAGTCCTTTATCTTTGACCACTATCAAAGACTTCTCTAGCATATTCTGTATCTTTCAATACAGACTACAAGAAATTGAGTTCACTAAAATTGTATGACATTGTAAATCTAAAGTCATACAAACCATGAACATCCACAATGAGATTATTAGTCAGCACGGCTTCGAGAAGAATCTGATACTTTGGCAATGGCACACCCAATTGGTATCTAAAGCTATAGAGCTAGAGATTGCACATGAACGTATTCGACAAGCTAGACACGGCTATAACTTAGCTTTTACGATGACAGCAGTGTGTTCGGCCGTTGCTATTACAGGTGGAATTCTTCTTGCAAATGGAAAAATTCCTGAAGGTGCAATTGCCACTGCTGGCGGAACAGCACCGCTTATTAGCTGTTTGAAATTTGCTCGTGAGGCAAATGACCGACTCGACAAGCTGTTAATGATAATGAAGCATGATGAAAAATCAAATTGACTAGATTCCCCTCGGACTTAGAGCCATTAGACCAACATAGAGCAGAACGCTAGCATTGATGCAGGTCAGTCGGGTTCGCAATCCTTCAACACGGTTAACACAATGAGGATTCTGGGACGCTGGGTGCGGATGTTCACGATTCCCAACTACTTGTCGGTGGCAAAAGCCTATCAGGAGTTTCATGAAGACGGCGAAGGATTTACCGTACCGCGATCGGGTAGTGGATGTGATGGAAGAGCTTTACAATTACTTTGCCGCTGCATGACAAAGTGAATTATCTGTGCGATCGCTACAGTCAACGGAAGAAGAAGGGATTCAGAAAACGATGGGCGATGTTGGAAATACGATTAGTGGTGTCAGGCTGACAATGATGTAAATCGGTCAGGACTGACAAAATGAGGATGCTCGATCACTTGCGCAAGTATGAGGAAAATTTGATGCGTGTCAAGTTTGAAAGCATTGAGTCAGATTTTGACACGCATCAAAACGATGATGCAGGCTAAGCTTAATCGGGTAGCTCCAACCCTAGCTCCGCTGTGTTTGCTACTAATTGCGCCATTTTTGCTCTCAGTCTTTGCTGTTCTCGCTCTAATTGCTTGAGCTGCTTGCCACGCTCGATCGCCGCTCGCATTTCTGCCACTTGGGCAGCTTTCAAGTAGCGCGCCTTTTGCCCCTGAACTCTCAGCTGATACTGCACAGAAGGACACCCTCGCACGGTTGTTCCGCCTAGCACTGAGGAGTCAATCCGCGCATTGAGCAAAACATCTCCCGCTGCTTGAAGGGCAGCGATCTCTATTTCTAGCTCTGCGAGTCTGGCTTTCAGTTCTGGGTATTTCAGTTTTGATGCGTGTCAGATTCATAATGGTTGACCTTATTTTGACACGCATCAAGTTGAACTGAGGTTTAGCAGGATCCCGATCGCCTTCAAAGGCTTGATTAGAGGGAATTTGGGAGAATTGGGAGGAAAAGTTGTCTTAGGATTGTCAGATAGAGATAAGTGCAGTTAATTACTCATCATGGTAGCTAAAAACAACCGTTGAGCAAGGGTTTGCGCTATTAGGTGAGGAAATTGGTATTTCCTAGTGTAAATCGTCTGAACACTTGTACTGCTCAACTTGTGAAAATCAGTCGTCATGACCAAGCCAAGCTCCTCTCGCCGCAGGAACTCTCTTGGTTGTTTAACGGAACACTTGGACCGGTATCGAATTTCAAGCTATTTTGGCTGCTGCTTTGACTGGGATGGAGGAAAGGGGTGGAGGCGATTGCCTCCCTGTCATTGCTCTCTTATGTAGAGGGTTTGCTAGCGGAGTGCGATCAGGCATTGTTTGACATATGCCTCTACACCACTGCGCGGATCAATGAGGCGTGTTCGTTGCATATCGCTGATGTGTATGGGGTAGGTGGGGGAATACGCGATCGCATTACCTTCCAACGGAGAATGACGAAAGGTAATCAGGAGACGCGATCGGTCCCCGGTGTCACTGGAGTTGAAGTAGCTGCTGAAAGGAGATTGGAGCAACCGTCCCTGTCTATTTTTATGTTGCTAGGCGAGAGGACACTTTTGCCTGGACTCTGCCGAAGCCATTCTAGGGGTAGGCTCCAAGCGGTTAAGAATTGAGGGAGCCGGTACGCACGGCTTCCGCCAAATAGAGATTGCCTAGATGCACAATGAGCGAGTGCTGATTCAGCACATTCAATCAAAATCTTCAGCTTCGGCACTGAGTTCGATCCTCCCGGGCAAAAGTAAGGTAGTTCTCCCTAACATATGAGGATCACATCACGATCCATAAACTCTGCTTTAACCAACCCCTGACCCCAACCGACCTGAGTGAGCTGGAGCGTACTCTGCTAGAATCCTGCTTCGGCACATTAGAGCATCTGGGATATCTCAAAGAGACTAGCCAAGGATTAGGTCTGTTTATTCGATCGCTAGTAGGGTTAAACCGGGAAGCTGCAAAGTAAGCCTTTGGGCAGTTCCTCTCCGGCTCTGCCACGTCCGCAAACCAGATTGAATTCATCAACCTGATCATCGACTACCTAACCCACCACGGCATTATGGAGCCTGCTTTACTTTACGAATCTCCTTTCACAAACATCTGCCCTGAAGGACCAGAAGGTGTGTTCGACCCAGAGCAGGTAGGTGGATTAATCTCAGTTCTAGAAGACATTCGTGCAACCGCAGCTTACCAGGGGCGGATAAAACATTTAGTGTACTCCCCTAATTGCTAGGTGTAGTGATAGAATTACTGATTAATTCTATACCTAGTGTGCAGTACGCTAAATGCACTGGTCAGGTGGAAACTTAATGGTAATCTACGAACTTAGCTTTCGCTCCACGGTTGCGATCCGAAGTATCCTATTCAACCTCCACCAAGTCGATCTTCTACGGGCGATCGAGCCCAGAGATTTGCCCAGTGAATTAGGCAAATTGGCAAATCAATTGCGTAAAGATACAGGTTATGAAGTTGTCGCCGGAAGGCGTGGAAGCTTACTCAGTTCGTCTCCGTTACAGACTTGTTTAGATTTTCGAGTAATTGAAACAGAAAGGATTGATCTCACCTCACTAGAACATAGCTTCTCACTAAAGCAAGTCATTAACCGCTCGGTCGTTCGATACTTTCAAGGTCGAAACTTAAAGGTCAACGCTTACCACCGCGAAGCGTTTGCTAGGAAGACAGTGCCTATCTCCAATGATATTGAGGCACAACGATACTTAAAGTGGGATGTTCGCGTTGACAGCGAAAATCACATTTGCCTCTCCCTTGATTACAGCAGCGAATATAACGATCGCTTGACTGTTCACGAGCGAGGTGCTGAAACAATTTCTATTAATCAGCCTTTAATCCATACCTATGATGGTGCAGGTTGCCGCTTTTCGGGTATTTCAGACTTCACTGTCTCTGAGCCACTAGAAAGCCTTGGCAACATTAGCCTTGTAGAATACCATCGACGAAAAGGAATAATCTCGCCCAGTATCTTAAATGCAATTCCTACACAGACTAGAGCAATTTGGGCTAACTATGGCTCTCAGGGCAGGGATGTAATTTATCCTCATATTCCTCAACTTCTTAAAAAGGCATTCTCCAGGGATGATGTAGATGCGCGGAGATTTAATGAGCAGGTCTGGACGATCGACCAAAGGTTTAAAGAAGCCATTCAAATTATCGCGAAGCTAAACGAAGTTGGTGGTTTGATAGTTCTTGAACAGGCAATCTCCTTTGAGGATTCTCCTTATCGCCCGCAGCGGCAGATTAATTTTGTAGAGCTTGCTAAGAAAAAGAACTACGAACGGAATCTCGATTTTGGTAACAACGTAATAGGAAGCTTCCCTGCTCAAGGATTGAATCGGAAACAGCTTTTAGACAAGCCTGCTCAAATTAAAGCAATTGTTTTTCATCCTGAAGGAGAAAACGTGAAGGCTTGGTGCCAAAGCTTTACTCAATATATTGAAAGTTTTGATATTGGTGTTGACCTGATAGGTTATCGTCCGTATCCATTGGGAAATACTTTAGGAATCCAGAGGGAATGCCGCAATCTACAGGAGGCTAATTTAGTTTTAATGTGCGTTCCAGATAAGGAAGGCTATCGTAATAATCTCATTGCTGATCCTTACCCTGTTCTAAAACGTCAGTTTGTTCAGGCAATGCTACCCTCTCAGGGAATTGAACTTAGTACAATCCATAGTCCTTTCAAACCCAGTACTGGGAACAACTTGCTGCTTGGAGTGCTTGGTAAATTGGGGCATTCTCCCTGGCAACTGCGGCAGATGCCAGGTAATGCTCAGGCTTTTGTCGGGTTAGATGTAGGACGAAAAGACGGCAGAGCCGTTGGTGCAGCAGCTTTCGTTGTTAACCAGCTAGGGAGGGTGATTGGTTGGTCAGCAGCCGACTTTCAGGCTCATCGAGAAACTTTTGACTCCAATTCCCTGCGAAAAATTATTTTCGATTTAATTAACCTGTTTGAACAACACGAACAAAAGCAGCTAGAACATCTGGTAATCCACCGCGACGGACTTCTTCAAGATGACGAGTTTAGCCTTTTCTCAGAATTGATGCCTGAGCTACACGCTAACGGAGTAAAAGAGGTTGATGTCGTCGAGGTGCTGAAATCGGGCTATGACCGAGCAGGCCAATATAACGACAGAACCGAGATGTGGGAGAACCCCCAGCGGGGTTGGGGTTGGTCTCTCTCAGATGAAGAAGTTGCTCTCATGACCACCGGAGCTAAAGAGATTAAGGGTGGAACTAACTTTGTTCCTCGTCCCATTACGATCCGTCGTCGTATGGGAAACACGACTCCGGGCACTCTTGCCGCTCAGGTCTACTGGTTGAGCGAGATGCATATTGGATCGACTCAAACTATACGACTTCCTATTACAACCTATTATGCAGATGCTGCGGCTGAATATGCGTTAGAAGGATTCTTACCAACAGGAATTCAGATTGCACGTAGGCTTCCTTTTTTATAAGTGAAAGAAGTTGTTGAAGTAACTGTTCAAGTAGATGTAGTTAGAATTATGATGGCATCTCTTCAATTATTTTACTAAGGCAGAACGGGCGGAGCGGCAGACTAGCTTCTTATGAATAATCAATAAGACTAAACTTAGCTCGATCCTATTTAACCTCAGCAATATGATGCCAAATGAAGAAGTTTCAATTGATATCATTTTACAGGAAAAAATGGGCAAGAAGATTGATTCTGCCACTGTTGTCGCCACCACTGATACCCCTGGAGAACATACATTTCGAGATTTACCTCCAGGAGAGTACATTGTTGATCGCATTCTTCCTAGTGGACATGTGTACATTGATGAGAATCCTTCAAAACACAATTTGATTAATGAAAAGAATGACCTTTATGTAGGAATCTTCTTTATAGGCTCCTCATCTTCTGAATTAGGGGCAGTCAATAAAGCAGGACAGTCTAGGCAAGATGATAGACCTGAATCCTCTGTCCCAGAACCAATTCTTATAGGTGCGGTTCTTGTAACAGCAGCAGCGATTTGGTCAGCAGATGTAGCTGTTTTTTTAGGCTTTGCCCCCTCTACTGCACCTTTCCAACCTTCCCAGACGACACAGATTGAGTATCAGCAATTAAACCGTTCTACTAGCACAACTGATCGTAATGTAAACCGACTACCTCCTGACTTAGAGGAGAGTTTAAGTAAGTGCCTTGAGGAAGTGGTCAAGTCACAGAGTGAGTTGCTTGAAAAGGCAAGATTTCTTAATTTAACTCTTGAGCCGTTTGGGGTAACTATAGACCCAGCAAAGGTAGCACAATATTTAATTAACGAAGCACGACAAAATTCAGGTAATTTAGCTCAGGAACAGCAAAGCTCCAGCGATCCAGCCGTAGTCCTAATTCGTGGCTTGAAAGAAGCAATTGAAGACTGCAACCCTGGATTGATTCAGAAAATTATCGAAGCAGAAGCGAGGGAAGATGCAGATTCAACGATCGTCAATGATTCTCAAACAGCCAGTTCCCAAACAGTAGAAGAACCTGTTGTTTTAGAGTGTTGCCTTTGTGTTGATAACATACCTATGCCAGCAACAAACTGTCCATGAAGTTCAAGCAATTCCTAACCTTAAAAATTGAGTGAAAACAAATCTGAGTAATCTTTTGGCTTAACCCCAAACAGATAGCAATGCTTGGTCAGCTTCCCCCTTCTCTACATCTAGATAACGAGCTAGATTGCCAAGGTTGTGTCGCAAAAACTTATAAAGGACAACCGATCGGTAACGTTTGCATTCCCTTAAACAGCAATTCCAAAGATTGCTTCAATAAACTTCGCTTGAGAGGCAATATCTCCTGGTTCGATTCCTTTCACTTGTCCTTTTCTCATCATATTCATCGCTGCGATTCCGCTCAACGTTCTTCTCGCACTGTTGAACGTCTTAAATCCCATCATCGGCTTTACAATACGCTTGATGTGCCGATGGTCTTGCTCAATCACATTATTCAAATATTTGCTCTGCCTTAATTCAGTCTCTTTTTCAATCGTTTCATCTGCTTTGAGAGCGTCTATTGCCACTGGATAAGCGGCATTCTTGTCTACGGTAATGACCCGTGGAGACTGGGTGTGCTGACCCTTGAGTACTTTGCGAAAGAAGCGTGCGGCAGCTTTCGCATCCCGTTTCGCACTCAACCTGAAGTCTAGGGTGTTACCTGCTGAATCAACCGCGCGATACAGATACTTCCATACGCCCTTGACTTTGAAATACGTCTCGTCGGTTCTCCACGAATCGTTCGTCGGTTTCAGGTGCGGTCGAATGCGTTTGTCCAATTCTGGGGTGTACCTCAACACCCAATGGTTGATCATCGAATGATCTACTCCCATGCCTCGCTCCTGCATCATCTCCTCTAAATCGCGGTAGCTCAGGGAGTAGTGACAGTACCACCGCACATTCAGCAGGATGATTTCAGGCAAAAAGTGCCGCCATTTGAACAGGGAGGACGTAGACATTGGAGAGCGAGTCAGGGGAGTCGGGCTTGTCCTACCTTACCATTGACCCGTTTTTGCGACACAACCGTAGGATGCAACTCGCTCTGGCGATTTCTGAAATGCAGCGGTGGCGATCGCATAAATCTCATCCCAGGAAATCCGTTCAAAGCGATCGCTGCCTGCTCGCCGAATCAGCGGAAAACTGAGCCGTCCCAGACGATCGGCTTCGAGGGATGACAGTTTTTGCAGCTGGGCGATTGAGTGGGTGTCAAAAAAGTGAGCTGGAACAGGGGCTGAATTTCAGCGGAAATCGCTTCCACGCTTTTCATACGGCGTTGCAGTTTTTCCCCTTCCTCGTTGGTGAAACCGCCCTTCTGTCCCCCTGTGCCCCAGGAGCATGACAAGCAAGCACTGTGATGAAACAGCGTTTTCCAGAGTTTTGGTCCCTCCGGGAATAGCGTATGCTTTGCCCAATATTCAATCACTGGAATCCCACCACCAATGTCCGGCGTATTTTCGTTGGTTTCGTGGGAGGGAGGTTGAGCCTGGGGAGTAGTGTCCGTCGGTTGCAACGGCAAAGCGACTTATCCCTGAAACTTACAGCAATTTGCAAAAAGAGAAAATTCCTCGCTGGGCAGATTCGGGTTCCAATTCCAAATCTCCCGCGATGCGGATAGATTGCTCCAGATTAAGTCCGTTCCGCTGAATGGCATGGAGGATCTCACCGCTAGAGCGCGACGAGTGCAAGCAGTTGGAGTTTGTTACGCAATGCTAGTGAAGTTGTCAACCATCGGCAACTGTTACCCGTAATTGCTGCAGGCATTACAACTTCGCGTCATCCTGACCAGTCGAATCACAATCATGGTGCGGGTGTGGCGAAAGTAGCAGCCCAATCCTTACAACTGAGGTAGAAAAGTTGCCTGCTACTGCTGCATTGACTGCGATCGATGCTGACACGACTGAGACTGTTTCTAGCGTTGAGCTGTTTAGCTATGGACTGTGCTGTGTCGCGCAGGGAGCTGTCGGCGTGATCGGCTTTGCTTGTTTAACGCTGATCCCGATCGCCCTGCATCATGGATTATTCTCTCTAGCTAAGATAGTAGAAGTCAGAATGCCCTTGAGTTTCAGGTCTGCTCTGGGTTTCTTGTAGCCTGTAGAGGTTAAAGAATAATCCAGACCAAAAGATCGACGAAGACCAAACGACCAATCCTCTACCTCTTTTGCTGATTAAGCCTGTGTACGGTTTATCTATGACTTGGGAAATCAAACCTCGGTATTGGTCAAGTCCCCTTCGGCTTGAATCTGAACGAGCTTAATGTGCTTATAGCCCAGCTTAATCTCAAACTCGTCCCCTGGCTTTAGACCCATCATCTCCGTGTAGGCTTTTCCAATCACAATCTGTCCGTTGGCATGGACAGAAACGCGATACGTCGGAGTTCTACCCCTTCCTCCTGTTTGCTCTGGCTCTACCGTTAAGCCTTGAGCCTCCAGGATCGCTTCGATAAACTCTGATAAATTCGCCCTTTCCTTATCCTTCGCTCTCGTGACATAGCCACAGGCTTTTGCCTTCTCTGACTTGGAAAGGGTTGGAATTTCCTTTAATTTGCTCAAAAGAGCTTTGCCTCTTAGAGGTTCTATCGCAACTGCCATTGTTGACTAAGTTCTGAATAAATTGCCGTTTCTACTTTCCCAGCTTAACCATATTCTCACACCAGTTCTGGGAAAGGATTCTTACCTAGAGCAACAACATCCCCAGAACCGATCGAAGGTGTAGCTGGAGTAGTGCAGCAAGCTCCAAACTCATGGTAAACATCAAAACTCGATCGCCAATCCATTCTCCACACCGCTAATTCAAATAATTCTTTAAGGGTAGGATATAAGGGAACGATCGCCTTCCCAGGATCAAATGGCTGCTTCTTAACTTCCAGTAGAACAATAATACCGTTCTCCTGTCTTCCAAAGTTGCAGTGCCATGAGCAGGAATAGAACGCCTGCAATCGGGGAAATAAAGCAAAACCATAAAGGCACTGAGAAGACGCTGGCTTTATTCAGCACTGCCAGGATGGGGAAATAGCTGACGCAGGCGAGCGGAATCAAAAAGGTGAAGAATCGCTGAAACCACTGGCTATAAATCGAAAAAGGATATTGAGCCGTTTCAACCCCTCCATAAGTGAGGATGTTCATGATTTCGAGTGACTCGATCGTCCAGAAGGTGAGCGTTGCCTGCACAATCACGATCCCCAGAAACAGCGCAACGCTGCCAACAAATGACACACTCAGTAACCAGGCAGTTTGCAGCGTTAAAGGAATCTGAAGCGTTGCCAGTGCCCATCCCCCAACCATCAGCCCTTGGGAGAACCGCCCCATGCGTCTGAGCGTGAATTCAGTTCCCAAAAGCTGTAAAACCGTACTGCGAGGACGCAGCAGCAATCGATCGAATTCACCGCTTTTGATCAGCTTGGCGAACGTATCAAACCCGCGTCCCAGTGCATCAGCACAGGCAAAGGAAACATTAACCATGCCATAAAAGAGTGCCACCTCCACTAACGTCCAGGTGCCAATGCTGTTGAACCGGCTAAACAATGCCCAGATGCCAAAAAACTCGATCGCGGTACCGAAAAGATGCCCCACCGTTTGCAGCACAAAAGACACCTTGTATTGCATTTGCGCCTTGAACGAGACCGAGATATACCGCAAATAGAGACGCAGTGAATTCACAAGTTAGCCTCCTTGAATCACTAATCGCTTCACGCCTCGACGTACCAAAAGCCGCCCAAACCCAATCACGATGACAATCCAGACTGTCTGATGCATCAGCACACGCCCCAAGGCATCGGGGGGAAGGTTGCCTGTAAAAAGACGAAACGGCTGGTCGAGCAATCCAGAGAAAGGCAGGAAATTCAGTAGTGGTTTAGCCCACTGGGGAAACAGCGGCAGCGGCACAATCATGCCAGACAGCATAATGACGAGAGTTGGCACAATCGTATTGATGCCTTCTCCAGAGAGCGTCCACAGCATCGAGACAGTGAGCAGCATCGTTAGGGCAGCAGATAGAAGGATTGCACCCGTAAAAGACATCCCAAACGCAGCCAGTGCTGCCAGCGAGGGTGGTGTTGCCAGCGCCCATTGAGCTAACCCGACCAGCGGCAGAATTAGCAGGGTTAAGCTCAAAATCGGAATTGCCCTCAGAATCAGGGGTGCCGTCCGCATTGCCAGGGCACGGGTAAACCAGAAGTTGTAGAGATCGATCGGTCGCAGCAGGTCGTATCCTACCGCGCCAGAGCGAATTAATTCTTGAACCTCTCGATCGCCGGACCAAGGGACGATCGCCATGATAAACGCCTGTCCCAGCCAGACATAGCTGATCGCCTCCGGCAGGGTCATCGGTTGAGCTACAGTGCTATGGCTAAAAAATGCAGCGAGCACCATCACTTTCACCACACCCCAGAAAAGCTGCGTTGCAATTCCCGCAAACGCTGCCGCTCGATATTGCAGCAGCAAGGCCAATCGAGCATAAAATAGCGACTGGTAAGCTTGCATCCTATCCCCCTCCTGTCTTTGCATATAGTTCGGCAATAATTTCTTCGATCGGTGGATTCTCCACAAAAAGGTCTTCCACGTCATGTTGAGCCGTAATTTGACGAATCAGGGCGGCAGCAGAGATTTGAATTGGATCAAACGCCAGGGTGACAGTTCGCCCTACTCGAGTCAGAAGATGCACTCCGGCTGATTCAAACTTGAATTCATCCGTTTTCAAATCAATTCTCAAATATCGACGCGAGGACACCTGGGAACGCAAAGCTGTCAACGAACCGTCACAGAGAATCTCGCCGTTCCCAATAATAATGACGCGATCGCACAGCGCCTCAATGTCATCCATATCGTGAGTTGTCAGGATCGTCGTCACCTGTTGGCTCTGGTTCAGAGCTTTGATAAATTTCCGCACGGCAAGCTTGGAGACGGCGTCCAGTCCGATCGTCGGCTCATCCAGAAACAGGATGTCCGGTCGATGCAGCATGGCAGCAGCAAAGTCACACCGCATTCGCTGTCCCAGGCTGAGCTGCCGCACCGGGGTCGAGAGCAAGTCCTCTAGATCCAGCAGATCAATCATTTCATCGCGGGTCCGTCGGTACTGCGCGTGAGGTACCCGATAAATGTCCCGTAGCAAGTCGAAAGACTCTATCACCGGCAAATCCCACCAGAGCTGAGTCCGCTGCCCAAACACAACGCCAATCTGCCCGACATGATGAATCCGGTCTTTCCAGGGCGTTCGTCCATTAATCACGCAAGTGCCACTGGAGGGCACGAGGATGCCGCTGAGAATTTTAATCGTGGTCGATTTACCGGCTCCATTCGGACCAATGTAGCCCACCAATTCTCCCTGTTCTAGCGAAAATGAAACGCCTCTTAATGCCTGAACCGGTTTTGTTTGTCGCTGCATTAAGCCTCGGACTGAACCCCAAGGACCCGAGGCTCGCTGAGACACAAAGAAAGTCTTGCTGAGATTCTTGACAGTGATATGAGGCATACAAACCCTTTGGCAATTCCTTGCGACTTATCTGCACGCAGACACCTGTAGTTCTACAGTCAATCACCAGCCCACTTCGCACAGTCCACTAGCGCACCAGGATTGCCTGTACTGAATGAACTGCTTTGGTGATCGCAGCAATCCGCCACTGCGTAACACAGGCAAGCAACGCAGTTTTGATTAGTAAATGGGCATATTGATGCAGGAAGCATTATTTGCCTGATGAGTTTGTTTCCAAACGACATACTACAATATACTACAAACATCATTTACTAGAAAGGCAGCATGATGCAAAAGGGGACTCCTGCCTACAATCTGATCTTGCCTGTGGGGACGCAGGTCGTCGCCCGTGTGGAGGTTAAAACCTCGACCGGAAAACTCGTCTGTCTGCGGGGAGCAGTAGGCGCGATCGTCAAATCCCCCACCGATAACTCCCACGCCTATCAAATTCAACTGACGGATGGGTCTACTGTCAATTTGCGACGGCATGAGTTCAGCATCCGCAAACACTACCAGAATGAGGGATTACAGACTTCTGAGGCAGTGCTGAACGACTATAACCTGTACAATGCTGTCATTTATCGTTGTATCGTCGGTTCCAGGGCGTATGGGCTAGACAACGAAGCCTCGGACATCGATCGTCGGGGAATTTATTTACCCCCTGCCACCTTGCATTGGTCACTTTACGGCATTCCAGAGCAGCTAGAAAACGCTGCCACCCAGGAATGCTACTGGGAACTCCAAAAGTTTTTGATCCTGGCACTGAAGGCAAATCCAAATGTGCTGGAGTGCCTCTACACGCCCCTGGTTGAAACAGCAACCTCGATCGCGACAGAACTGTTGCAGATCCGGGCAATTTTCCTGTCACAGTTGGTGTATCAGACCTATAACAGCTATGTGCTGTCGCAGTTCAAGAAGATGGAGCAGGATCTCCGCAGCAAAGGCGAGATTCGCTGGAAGCACGCAATGCACCTGATTCGTCTCTTGCTCTCTGGCATCACTGTACTCAAAGAAGGGTTTGTGCCGGTGCAGGTTGAAGACTATCGATCGCAGCTTTTAGCCATCCGGCATCAGGAGATGTCGTGGGATGCAGTCAACGAATGGCGGCTTCAGCTGCATCAAACGTTCGATCGCGCCTTTGCCAACACGAAACTTCCCGAACGTCCAAACTACGAGAAGGCAAATGCCTTTTTGATTGAAGCACGTCGCAGCATGGCTGCCACTGAACCATGAACTCACTCCCAGCCCAACTGCTCACTACCGCGACACAACAACCCTATCCGCTTCTATTTGCCACAATTAGCGGCGCACACCTTTATGGCTTTCCCTCGCCTGACTCCGACTATGATCTGCGAAGCGTTCACATTCTGCCGCTCAAGCAGGTAATTGGACTGGATATGGGACAGGAAACGACCGAGGTTTCACAGCTTCAAGACGGATTACAGCTTGATCTCGTCACCCATGACCTCAAGAAGTTTTGTGGGTTGCTATTGAAGCGAAACGGCTATGTCCTGGAGCAGCTTTACTCGCCGCACGTTGTCTACGCTATCGCAGAGCATGAGGAACTGAAGGCGATCGCCCAAGGCTGCATCACGCGCCATCACAGCCATCACTACCTGGGGTTTGCTCAAACGCAGTGGCGGCTATTTGAGAAGGAAACACCCCACCGTGTCAAACCGCTACTTTATCTCTATCGTGTTCTGCTGACAGGCATTCACCTGATGCAAACAGGCGAGATTGAGGCAAATTTGGTGAAGTTGAATGAGAAGTTTCAGCTTCCTTACCTTGCCGATCTGATTGCCCGAAAGCTGAGCAGCAGCGAAAAAGCACTTCTGAGTCAAGCCGATCTGGCGTTCCACCAGCAGGAGTATCAGCGGCTGGTAGAAACTTTGAAAGCAGAGAGCGATCGCAGTCATTTGCCGGAAGCTCCCTCTACAAAAACAGCGTTGAATAATTTATTAGTGCGTATACGGCTGGCATTTGGATAGTTGTAATGTAGGGACAGAAACTGAAAGACATTATTTCGCTTTTTCCAGTCGCTCTACAAATTTCCGATGTTCCGGCGACTGCAATCCCCTTTGTAGCGTCTCCAGCACCTGTGCCATCTGATTGCTTAGAAGGGCTGACACGGCTAACCACAATCCTGGAAACGCCTGACTGCGGATACTCCCCACTGAATCTGCGGGGAGCCGTTGATACTCCCCCTCCGTGAGAACAAACCATTCGAGTTGGTTCTCGTAGGACTGCCAAACGATGTACTCCAACACCCCGTTGCGCCGATACACCTGCTTTTTAATGCCCGTATCGATAGCAGCACTGCTGGCTGCAATCTCGACAATAAGTTCGGGCGCTCCCTCAATATAGCCGTCACTGCTGATTCGAGTTTGCCCCCCTGCCGCTGTCTCAATAAACAGTACTGCATCAGGCTGCGGTTCATTATCAAGATCGAGCCTCACAGTTGGCGCATCGCTCAGGTCAATGCCAGGAGTCATTGCCTGATAGACACCGAGCCAGGTGATGATGCGACTGTGGGGTTTGCCATGCTGCTCGTGCCTTAAAGGGGATGCTACGTAAACAATGCCTTCGATCAGTTCTGCTTTTCGGATATGAGGGGCTGCGGCATAGCGTCGCTCAAATTCCGGGCGCGTTAGATGGTCGCCGCTTTGCAAAGGTGGGCAATCCGGCACTGGAGTCGATTGCGCTTGAGGAAATTGTTCACGCACCATTTGCCGAACCTCAAAATCGCGATACAAGGTTTAACTCTAGCGAATTCCAGATCGAGCAATGCACTGCTTGGCGATCGACTGCATCTGGCTGACGATCGTTGATTACTACGTCAATAGTGTTTTGATGTTCGTCAGCAAGCTTTCCAGCTTTGAGCATTCTTTAAGACAACAGTTGTCTTAGATCTATCTGAGTCAAGATAATAGTAGACCTGAATCTTGGAAGATCCAAAGTTCACACTGCTGCTGTCTCAGTTTGTATTTGTCCTGCTTTCAGCACTCGCGATGAGATAGAGTGCGATGCGGCTTCTGCCATTGCCTGCCAATCCTCCTGTGTAAATATCCCAGATAAGATTGCTACGGTCTGCTGTCTAGTAACCTTGCTGATACTTCCCGGTATGGTTTCTCTTGACAATAGCTCCTCAATCGCTCCTTGTTGCTGCGGATTTAAATCTGCTAGGCGAGTACGAACCAAGCGGCGAGCGATCGTATAAGTAGCCTCTAGCCCTGCTCCTAGATCCCACGACTCCATCCACTCCCGCAGAGCAACGAAAAGAATCGATTGGACTTTCACCTGCTGGCGTAATTGCTGCATTTGCTCAACCGTGAGTGCCTGAACTGACTCGCTATACTCTTTCATCGCCAGTCCCGCTTCCGCCTGCTCCGAATCTTCAACGTGGGCGGAATCCCTCAGCCAAGCCTCGTTGCTACATAGGTCCATCAGGTCACCGCTCTGAGCATATTGTGCGGCAAGGGTGGAATCGTCCATTAGATTTTCCTAGAGCGTCAGGGGTAAGTCGTTCGACGCAATACGCCGTACTCAAAGTATATCAAGCCTTCTTTTTCTGGATCTGCGCCATACGCCAGCATCTGATTGCGGCGATAGAATCCTTCTGAACTCAGCAAAGCGTGTAGCCCGACCCTGCCTTCATACCCCAACTCCATGCTTCGCTGCCGTGCAAACAGCAGCAATGTTCGCCCGACTCCTCTTAAATAAGGCGGGTCTTCCAGTTGCCGTCGATTCCAAGGTGCTGCCGCTAATGCCTCTATATAGATCAGCGGGTAACGTTGAGGCAGTTGCGACTGATGCCATTGGGTTTCAAGAAACATCAATCCTTGAGTGAGACTATCTACCTCAATCGAATAGGCTTCATAACGAGCATCCTGCTTGCTCTGCCGTAGCTTATAGTTCCAACTCCAATAGCTATCTAGCTGCTCTGTTGCTCTCAAAATTCCTTTCCAAATTGTCTCGAAGTCTTCCAAGTGGCGATCGCTCATACTACACAGTAGTCCAGCGACAATCTCTCCTGTGCCACTAAGAAGCTGAATGGAGCGCTGCATTAGGCATTCAAAGTAATTGACTGAGGCTTTAAGCGTAGCTGTAAGTTTAGACTCTTCCAGCCAGGATTTCACCTAAAAACTTTTGTCAATGTTAAGCGCAACGTTGCGCTTGACGCTATCATTAGGCGTAACGTTGTGCTTAAACTTAGTAGCTACAGTTAGGCGTAACGTTACGCCTAAAATTCTACCTCCCTAATCACATACAGATGGCAACTTCTTCCCTCCCTGCAACAAATTCGGGACGGCAGCAAGGCAGCATTCAAATTAATCGGCAAATCGTTTTGTGGATCGTCGCCAACGCTGGCGGGATTGGCAAAACAACGCTTGCAGTGAACTTGGGATACCTGCTGGCTCTCAGAGGCGCACGAGTATTGCTGGTTGACCTAGATACGAATGGATCTGCTGCTCGGTTCTGTGGGCAAAATCCTATTCAGCCGCCTGATAAGACAACTGCCGTATTGTTTGACAAAGACTTTAACGGTTCATACCCCATTCTTACGCCTGATTGGGGAACTCCTCATTCCAGAGGTAGATTTGACATTTGCCCTGGCGGAGACGCGATGATTTCGCTTTCGGTAGAACTGGCACTTCGCCCAGCAAAGGAATACGTGCTGAAGAAGGCATTCAAGAAATATCCACCAGACTACGACCTGATCATTCTGGACTCACCAGCCTCAATGGATTTGATGAGCTATTGCGCGATGGCGGTCGCAACTCATATCTTTCTTCCTCTCCCAATGAGCGTCAAAGCAGCTGGGCTGGATAGTCTGCTAATTTGGCTACGTGATGCAGAGCAATCCCTTGATCTTGAACCTGCTCCAAAAATTCTGGGGGGCGTTCCGATGAAAGTTGCGACTAACGCTGACCAGAAATACTATGCGTCAACGATCGCTCCTGTCCTGGAGCAACAAGGCATTCCCTGTTTCACAGGAGTCAGAGAATCCAAAGAGTTTGAAAATGCGGCGAATCGTGGCGTGGCTCCCTTAATTCGCTATCGCCCAGGACACGCTGCTAACGGCGATTTCGCCCCAATCGTTTCCACTTTGATTCAAGAGTTTGCAGGAGAATAAGCAGCAATGGGACGAACTCCCCCTACCAGTGCTTCCACGTTGTTTTCAAGTTCTCTATTGGGTCAGCAGCAGGATCAAAAGATTGCTGAAATGTCCCAGAAGATTCAGGAACTAGAACAGGAATTATCGCAGCGAAAACAGGATCTTCTGAGTCGAGTTGCACCAGAAAATATTTCCCAAGCCACTATTCCAATCTCAGAGCTTCAACGACGCTCTTATAAGTCACGGAGCGAACGCGATCCACAGAAATTTGGAGCACTGGTAGCCAGTATTCGAGATTATGGCTTTCGGGGCACAATCTGGGTTCAGAAGAAACCCGATGGCTCACTTTGGATCATTGGTGGAGAAACGCGCACTGATGCAGCCCTGGTAGCAGGGCTGAGTGAGATCGCTGCGGACATTATGGAAGTCGATGACCTGACCGCTGCAAAGCTGTGTCGGGCTGAAAACAATCGTCGGCAGAATCTCAACGAACTGGACGACACCAATGAGATCATTTACCTGCTCTCCTTGATGTTGAAAAAGACGAGAGAGGAAGTAATCGCTTCACTCTATCAATATCGCAATGCAGCCGCAGGAAAAGCGTCGATTGATCCTGAAATTAAGCAAGCTATTGAGGAGGGCTTCAAGGAGTTAGAACCCACTCTCTCCCTAATTACATTTATTGCGAATCGCCTACGTCTTCTCAATCTTCCCCCAGATATTCTGGAAGCGTACCAAAAGGGACAAATTGGACAGATAAAAGCTCTTGAACTGGCAAAGGTGACGGATGAGCAAGCTCGACGCGAACTCTTAGACAAGGTGATTACGGAAGATCTCAGCGTCAGCCAAATCAGGAACTTGGTTAAAACCAATAAACCTACTAAGCACCAGTCCGTCGCCCAAATTCAATCAAAGCTAACAAAGACAAAGCAACAGGTTGAAAGCCTCATTCCGAATGATCCTGGATTTGTCCAGGGGTTATCTCAGGAGGAAAGGAAACAACTAGAAGCGACGATCGCCGAACTGAAGCAGTTGCTTCAGGAAAAGGAATCGCTACTTGGCAAATATTTAGTGGGTGGCATTTGAAACCTTAATTAGGCATTTGACTCAGGAATTGTTACCTGAAGAAAACCACCGGAAGCCATAACCGCTGAGTTCAAGAGAAAAAAGCTATCTACAGCTAAAAATGACAATTGATGCCATACAGCAGTCTCTTGCCCCTGACAAACAGCAGACACTAGAGCGACTTCAAGGCGTTGTCGAACGAATCACCTATCACTCAGCAGAATCAGGCTACACCGTAGCGCGACTGAAAGCACCTCGCACAAGTGAACTTGTTACGATCGTTGGCAGTTTCGCTAACCTTCAGGCTGGGCAAACGCTGCAAATGCAGGGCACCTGGCGGGAGCATCCCAAGTATGGTCCCCAGTTCCAGGTGACGCAGTACCAGGAAACCAAGCCTGCGACCTTGACGGGTATTGAAAAGTATCTGGGCAGCGGACTGATCAAAGGTGTTGGACCCATTACCGCAAAACGCATTGTTGCTCACTTTGGAGTACAAACACTCGACATTATCGAACACCATCTCGATCGCCTGGTCGAAGTTCCTGGCATCGCCAAAAAAAGAATCAAGATGATTCAAGCCGCCTGGGTCGAGCAAAAGGCGATCAAAGAAGTGATGCTGTTCCTACAGACGCACGGGGTTTCGACCACCTATGCGGTCAAGATCTACAAGCACTATGGCGATGAATCCATTCAAATTGTTACCGCAAATCCTTACAGGCTTGCGACTGATGTCTACGGCATCGGCTTTGTCACCGCTGACGCGATCGCCCGGAATCTTGGCATTCACCCCAACTCCGAATTCCGCTATCGCGCCGGACTGCTGCATATCCTGAGCGAAGCAGCCGAGGAGGGGCACTGTTTCTTGCCTCAATCTGAACTGGTGGAACGCACCGTCGAACGATTGGCTCTCCCGGATCATCGCATTGATGCAAGCGATATCCTTGCCCTTACGACCGACATGGCAATGGATGGGGAACTGATGATGCAGGGCGGAACGGCTGATTTTCAGGGACAATTCCTCTGCTATGCTCCGCCGTTTTTCCACACTGAGCAGGGCTTAGCCAACCGAGTGAAGCACTTGCTAAGCCAGCCTGTCACGGTTGATGTGCCGCGCGTGGAGCGCTGGATCGATCGCTTTATTGCCAGTACTAAGCTTCAATTGTCCCAGCAGCAGCGGCAGGCAGTCATCATGGCAGCCTCCCATCGGGTGCTGATCCTTACAGGGGGTCCCGGTACGGGTAAATCCTTTACCTGCAAAACAATCGTTGCCCTCTGGAGAGCGATGGGGAAGACAATCACGCTTGCTTCTCCCACCGGACGAGCGGCTCAGCGGCTCAGTGAGATGACCGGGCAGGACGCGAAAACCCTGCACCGCCTGCTGGAAATCGACCCCAAAACAATGAAATTTAAGCGGGACCAGGGCAACCCAATCCCCGCTGAAGCGATCGTGGTGGATGAGGCTTCGATGATGGATTTGTTCCTCGCCAATTCGCTTTTTAAGGCAGTTGCACCCAATGCTCATCTTTTGATTGTGGGAGACACAGATCAGTTGCCCAGTGTCGGTCCTGGTGCAGTCCTCAATGATTTGATTGCTTCTGGACTTATACCCGTCGTCCGACTCACTCAGGTGTTTCGACAGGCGCAGCAATCTGCAATCGTCACCAACGCTCACCGCATTAATGGAGGAGACCTGCCACAGCTAGAACGAGTATGCAACCAGCCCAAATCCGACTGTCTCTGGTTTGTGGCTGAAAGCCCGGAGTATGGTGTCGCTGGCATTCAAGATATGGTGACGCATCTCATTCCGCAGCTCGGATTTGACCCAGCCCGCGATGTCCAGGTGCTTTGTCCCATGAGTCGGGGCGAGATGGGCACCCGCAACCTGAACCAGGTTCTCCAGCAACTGGTCAATCCACCCCATCCCAGCAGAGCAGAGCTGGTGCGGGGAGGCATGACGCTGAGAGTTGGCGATCGCATTCTGCAATTGAAAAATGACTACAACCGCGAGGTGTTCAATGGCGACCTGGGGATTATCAGCGCGATCGACACTGAGGAGCAGGAATTATTAGCGCGATTTGGAGAGCGGGAGGTGACTTATGACTACGCCGACCTGGATGAAATCACGCTGGCATTTGCGACGACGATTCACAAATCCCAGGGCAGCGAATACCCGGTTGTGATTCTTCCTATCTTCACGCAGCATCAAATCATGCTCTCGCGCAACCTAATCTATACCGGGCTAACTCGTGCCCGTCGTCTGGTCGTTCTGGTGGGCGGACAAAAGGCAATCGCAACAGCAATTAGTCAAGTTCGAGATCAGCAACGCTACACCCTGCTGGCACATCGGCTGAAAACAGCCGCAGCTCTTTGAGCCACAGACCCCACCTCGCATCCGATCGAACCCAGCATTTTTGCCTTAGACCAACTTTTGATGAGAGAAGTTGAGGGAGCTGTATTTTTTCCTATCAAGCTAAGCCTGCTCTTGCTGCCAACTTTC
>NZ_JAMPLI010000044.1:0-41711 GCF_039962475.1 Leptolyngbya sp. GB1-A1
CTCATCTGCATAAGCTTCAGAAGTTGCCGGGGCGCATCGTGCGGTACTTTAAACATCCTGCCATTGCTTATGCTGCCTGACCTTATGCACTCTCTATACTTGCCAGGTTAATATCAGTTGAGCGACATTCGGAACATTGCATTGGTTTTACCCTGGTTTCATATCCCCATTCTGCAACGCCCAAGAACGCACCCAAACAGGACTACAAGTGGCAAGAGCCAGAGGTCGGAAAGGGGGACGACAGCAGAAGCTGCCACCCCAAGAGATTGAGATTGGGCGATCGTTAGCAGCAGATCCAAAGCGATCGGTCACTTCCATCTGTGAGCATTTGGGAATTAGCCGTCCCACTTACCACCGCTACATCAACCTTGAGCTAAACCACACTGCCGAAAATAAACGCTGAGCGATCGCCTGTAATACGCCCTAGAGCCTCGCTCTATCGAGGATGGGGGCAAGGAGCGCTGCCGTTCCTAGTCATTTTTGGCAGTGTGTTGAGTGTTAAAGGCTGCGTTCAGCGGCGGCAGGTAGCTTCTATATTTAGACCAAAATCTTTCGTCTGCAGCTGCAACGCAATTGTTAGACAGTAGGATAATATACTCAACATTCAAGAAACGAGGCTCACGCTGTATAGCTCGCATTGAAGCCCAGCGCATTATCGATCGTCGTTCCTGAAATTGTTTTTGCTGCATTGCTTGCCAGGAAAAGTGCTGTTTGGGCAATATCCTCTGGCTCAATCGCTCCAGCACTGCCCAGTGGACTCACTGGATTAATTAGTGCGTCCTGTTGCTCTGGAGTGGAGACACCCATTGATCGCATCTGTCCCTCACTACGATACATCGCCGTGTTGACTGCACCTGGCGCGATCGCGTTCACTGTGATGTTGTATTGCCCCAACTCTTGAGCAGCTTGCTTAGTCATCCCAATCACAGCCCACTTCGTCGATGTATAAGCACCGTTTCCAGCAAATCCAGCCCTGCCCCCCACAGATGCCATATTGATGATGCGTCCACCACCCCGCTGCTTGAGAAACGGAACGGCAGCTTTTGCTGTATTGAAAACCCCGTGAACATTGACATCGAATACATCGTGCCAGAGTTGAGGGGTTCCATCCTCAAAGCTGTGCCATGCCACATAGCCTGCATTGGCAACGACAACATCAATTCCACCCAATTCCCGGTTCGTGCGTTCTGCCGCAGACTGCATTGCTGCTAAATCTCGAACATCAACCTGAATTTGCAGCACCTTTGTGCCGTATTGCTTGACAGAAGCAACGGCTGCGCTAAACTCATCCAGGTTGGCAACACGATAACCCCGTGAAGAGTTCAGACGAGAGGGATCGGCAATATCCAACATGGCAACATCGGCACCATTCATTGCGAAAACTTCTGAAATTGCCCGTCCAATCCCTCGCGCCGCTCCAGTAACGAATGCGACCTTTCCAGTCAAAGGAAGCGGGCTGGAGGGTTGAGGCTGTGCAGCGGGCTGAGTGGGAGCCTGTGCTGTTGCTTTTTGGGTTCGTAAAGGGGATAGTCCTGCTCCTAGTGTCATTCCAGTTGCAGCCAAGGCAGCACCTTTGATTAATCCACGACGTGAACGATTTAGCTTCTTCACTGGTTCGCTCCTCCTAAACTCTGAGGACAGCTTATCGAAACAGCCGTGTCGAAAAATTGTAAAATCTTGCTTAGCTTGCAACCTGCTTGAAGAAGCTTTTGGGTGGAATGCCGACGACTCGCTTAAAGGCTTTGGTAAAATGCGCTTGATCGTAGAAGCCCACCTGCAACCCGATCTCTGTCAGATCTGGTTTACCGGCGATCGCAATCAGCTTCTTGGCACGCTCGACTCGGTTTTGCAACAGATATTGATGTGGGGAAAGTCCCAACGAATTTTTGAAGAGACGCGCAAAGTGAAATGCGCTCAGGTTCATCTGTTCGGCTAAGTCAACTAAACTCAACTCCTCGCTTAGATGTTCATGAACGTACTCGATAATCTGCTTTAGCTGCTGTGATGAGAGCTTTCCAGCTGCTTTACGCAGTTTTTGGGAACGACCGCTGTGATACTCAATCAGATGAAGAGCAAAGGCGACCGCAAGCGATTCACCATAAAGCGTGCCACAGTAGCTTCCAGAAGCTAATTCTGCTCTAAAGCGACGAGTAAAGTCAGCAATTGTTGTATCAGCTTCACCTCGACGGGTTAGAAAACTAATGTTTTCTGAAGCACCCGTATCTTGAAACGCTTGGCGAACAAATTGAGGGTCAAGGGCGATCGCCAAAAGCTCAAAGTTTCCCCACCATCGAGGAAAGTTGATATCTCCATGTGTCTGTAAGCAAAAATCACCTGGGTTCAAAGTCGTTTGTCGCCAACGCTTGCCCTCTTTCCATTCGTAGTAAACAGGTTGACCAATGTTGACCGCCAAACGATGTCCATCGATATAGTGTTCGGGCAGTTCAAACGATGAAATTCGGTGAAGTTCAACAGTGATTCCCTGCCAACCTGCATTCACGCTCGAAAACAACACACTTCCAGCAGGAGCAGCCGGAAAGATATTTCCAGTTTGACTGTTGACCAGATGAATCCGGCTATCTGACATTGGCAGTAGGAAGTGATTTTAAGTATATTTTGGACTGAAATCACTCTACAGGCAATCTTCTGATTACTGTCCCTACATAGAGAAATTTTCTGTGCTTGATAGCCTCTGCTATTGAGGTATTTGGCATTGCTGCTTAAGGGAATACAAACGTTACCATCGTTTGTCCTTAACAAGTTCTTGCGACACAACCGCCGTTAAGGATTCCTGAACAAAAATATCGTGCGGGGGTTCGTAGGTTCAACCTGATGTCGACTGATGTACCCCCATTCTTAATTTGCGGTTACTCCTACTTTAATCCGCTTAAATACCTGATCGAGCAGATTCTCCTTGCAATCGATCCAGCATTATGGGATATTCTTTAGCATCCACGGTAAGTCGATGTATTTACCGTACTTTATAGAAATGATAGAAGACGTTTACTTTCAAGCCATCAGAAATGGACGGCTTCTGACTAATTTCGCCTTAATTTTGGTTTCTCTAATGGAGTAATGGCATGGCTTCTAGACTTTGGCAAGGTTGTCTCAAGCTGAAATTATGGACGGCAAAATCCTTGCGAATTAAAGGATTTGCATTTGTTGTTTCAATGTTTCTGGCAGCGATCGTAATTCCATCTCTATCAATTCTGCCCTCGCTAGCGACTGAAACATCTGATGTGCAATTTGTGCAGCCCACTTGGTTAACTCAGCACGCGAACGATCCTAAACTTCGCATCCTGGATGTCCGAATTAGTCCGTTCGATTACTTTGGTGGACATATCCCGAATGCAGTGCATATTGCAGATAACACTTTCCGGGGACCCAATGGTACACTTCCCGTGCAGTACTGGGAAGCCGATAAATTACGATCGCTCTTTTCTCAGGCAGGCGTGAGTGACGATAGTAAAGTCCTCGTTTATTCCGATGGTCGGGATGTGTTAGGAGCAACGATGGTCGCTTATCTGCTCGAACGCACTGGACATGCCGATGCTGCGGTTTTGGATGGGGGCTTTGCAGGGTACAAAGCAGCCGGATTGCCCATTAGTAAGGAGTTTCCTGCTTACGATCTTGGACGTTTTACAGTACGCGATCAGCCCACCGTACGAGTGACTTTAGCTGAGGTCAGACAGTTAATTGGTAAACTTGGCGTGACTTTCATTGATCCTCGTCCACCGGAACTGTTCTCCGGGCAGCAGCAGGTTTGGGCGCGAAATGGACATATTCCTGGTGCTAAAAATATCCCCTGGGTTTCATTTACCGTGGGAGAATCAAACTTCCACCAACTGAAGCCTCTGGATGAAATTCGTCAAATTCTGGCATCGCGCAATGTGAAACCCACAGACAACATTATCGTGACCTGCAGTACTGGACGTGAAGCAACGTTGCAGTATCACGTTCTGAAGCACCTGTTAGGATACCCCAACGTTCGGGTTTACGAAGGATCTTGGACAGAATATTCCTCCAATCCAGACTTGCCTGTAGAGACAGGTGCCGGTGCTTAATGCAGGTATTTTGAGGAAAGTGGAGGATGGGATCGCAGGAGCATCAAAAACTTAGCTAACTATTCCCTACTTTCCATTCCTGTTCCTTTTTGCTTAATGTCTCATTACTCTTCTGCGTCATCTCATGCGATTTATTTTTTTACTGTTTGGTGGAGCGATCGCCACTACATCTGTTCTGGGTTTGGCTCTTCTTTCGTGGATGGTTGAAGTGAGTTCAACTAGCCTGGGATACATCGCAAGCTGCGCCCCCAGTCAGCCCGAAGAACCCAAGAAAGAGGGTTCCTCCCAGGAATCTTCTCCAACACCGTCTCCGTCTCCGTCTCCGTCTTCTCAGTCGTAACCGCCGCAGAAGTTCCATGTCTAACATTGCCCTATCCCAGTATCCGCAATCTTCTCCCCGTCCTCAAACAATCCCGATCGCCGTTCTGTTTGGGCTGTTTGCGCTGGGAGGGATCGTTGTCAGTCCCTTTGGTGGGCTAAAGCAAAGTGTTTTATTTTTGATTGGCGGACTGTTTGGAATAAGCCTGTATCACGCTAGCTTTGGCTTTGCCTCGTCCTACCGAAAACTGTTTGTCCACCGTGATGTGAGAGGCGTACTGGCACAACTTCTGATGCTGGCGATCGCAACGCTGCTCTTTGCACCATTCCTGTTAGCCGGAAGTGCTTTTGGTCAGAGCTTACGGGCAGCGGTTGCGCCAGTGGGCGTCCAGGGAGCGATCGGCGCATTTTTGTTTGGTGTTGGGATGCAGTTAGGCAGCGGTTGTGCCTGCGGTACGCTCTACACGATCGGCGGCGGCAGTAGCATGATGCTGTTAACATTGCTGACCTTTGGCATCGGTTCTTTTTGGGCAAGTCTGACCGGATCAGTGTGGGCAGGACTTCCTGCGACTGACCCCATTTCCCTCCTCAAATCCTGGGGATGGGCAGGGGTTGGATTACAGCTTGTTCTGCTGGGTGCGATCGCTTTGCTGCTATGGCAATGGGGCAAATCTAATCAGACTGCGGATGATATAACCCCTACTCCTGCTGAGCCTTTTAATCTGAAGCATTTACTGTATGGTCCCTGGTCGCTCGTGTTCGGTGCAATTGCTCTTGCCATCCTGAATGGATTGACGCTGCTCATCGCAGGTCGACCCTGGGGTGTTACCTGGGGATTTACCCTGTGGACAGCCAAAATTGCGCAGGCGTTGGGCTGGAATCCGGCAACCAGCGAATTCTGGAGTCAGGGGATGGGAGCCGAGGCACTGGAGCAGAGCATATTTGCTGACATTACCTCCGTGATGAATTTCGGCATTGTGCTGGGAGCTGCCCTCGCTGCTGCGCTGGCAGGACGCTTGACGGTCAAAAAACCTGTTTCCAGGTGGGCGATCGCCGCTGCGCTAATCGGGGGCTTGATGATGGGCTACGGGGCAAGGCTGGCGTTTGGCTGCAATGTGGGAGCTTACTTCAGCGGCATCGCTTCCACCAGTTTGCATGGCTGGCTGTGGATTACCTTTGCTTTACTAGGAACAGGATTGGGGATTCGGCTGCGATCGCTGTTTCGGCTCTCCAACTAAGGCTGCCTAGATATGCGTTTTAGATATACATGGCAAAATAATTGTGACTTTCGGTATTCATAAATATCGTCACTTCTTCTTTCGCCTGTCCATCATGAGTTGCTGTGACTAAAAGTCTGAGATCTTCGTCAGAAATAAAGTCACCGCAGCATTCATTTGCCGATACTGCCTGATTCATTTTCTTGGGATAGCTCAGGTTTAGATTATTCATAATCGTGATGAACTGGCTGCGGGTGCGATCGGCAAAGCGGGGATTCGATCGCTGGTTTCAAGAGCAGTTGCGCCAACTACCCGAATTTGACCAGCGCTGAATAAGCCTGAAACCACAAGTTGAATAAACAGAGCGCAATGTCAAGCATTAACGATATAGATTTGGTTTTTCGCTTAATAAAAACCGAAGGTAATTGAACTTAGAGGACATCGCCATGAATTTCACTTCTCTGCGCCAAGCACGGTTGTATCGCGAATAATTCTTGAGGACAGATGATTCTTGTACAGAGAACGAGGCTATGCTACGGCTCCAAAAATTTGACACACGAGTGCTGCCTGAGCAATTACATCTCCTCGTTCTATATCTTTGACTTGTCCTTTTCTCATCCTATTCATTGCCTCGATCCCGCTCAGAGTTTTTCTGGCACTGTTAAACGACTTGAACCCCATCATCAGCTTCACAACCCGCTTGATGTTCCGATGATCCTGTTCAATGTGCTATGTCGCTCCCTAAATCCCTCAAATTGTTTTTTGCCGCGCTTTAAGTGCGAGGGGAACTTTGAAAGTAAGGTTAATCTGGTTTAGTTTCCTCAATTTTGAGGGGCTAGGGGAGCGGTTTGAGTCAGGAATGCCAATTGAGAAAAGACCAGCAATGGTCACTCGTTGGTCGCCTGCCTTACGACAAATATGGTTTCGAAACCGAGCAGGGGGCAACCTACCTGCTTAGGTCAACAACTCTTCTCATGCTTCCTTTCCTTTATCTCCATCATTTTCGATACATTTACCCTATTGTTGCTTTCATCTTTGTTAAGAAAAACTTGACTTCAAATCTTGTATAGAACGATTCAGAATTTCATCGTCATATTGAGGTGAATTTGTAAATATATCCGTCATTTCCTCACCTGCTGAAAAAGTTGTGCCACACTTTGTTTATGGCAATTTGTTATTGAATTAGTAGGAGACTAATGTGTTTGAGGTGCATCCCTCAGCGTTACAGTTTCCTCAACGATCTTGCTCAGGTTCTGTTCTCTTGGGGATTATCTCCAGGTTATCTTCAGGTCATTTTCCGTTTAACACATTTGGTTTAGCACACTTGATTCAGCTTATTTCATTCAGTATGCTGCATCAGGACCAATATCAGGAGATTGATATCAGGGTACGCCACATCTTCGATTTCTCCTCAGCAGGATGGGTTGCCTTATGCCAGATTTTAATGCGCTACCGCTGATCCTTGCGGGTCCGATCGTGCGGCGAGTTGAGCCAACGCTGGTTTCGGTGTGGATTGCATTATCGGCGGCGCGGACGGTGGAACTGGCGCTGTGGGTAGGTGAAATCGTCGTGCCAACTGCTAGCGACTTTTTTGGCAGTGCAGGAGCTGCCCATCGACGCAGTACCGCTTCAATTCGGATTGGCGAAAAGCTGCACTTTGCGCTGGCGACGATCGACCTGACGGCTTCGCCGCTAATTCCTGGTCAAAATTACGCTTACAACCTCGTTTTCACAGGTCCAAATAACAAAGACCTCAGTACCGAAAAGTATTTAGAAGATAAGGGTCCGGCGATCGAACCTACACGGCTAGCATTAGGTTACTTAGCTGGGCGGCTACCAACCTTTGCGCTGCCTCCAGCCGAAATCGAAAATTTGCGGATTGTGCATGGCTCCTGCCGCAAGGCACATGGACATGGGGCAGATGGACTGGTGGCACTGGACAAAGTGATTGAGCGCACGCGCGCAGAACCCTTGCAGCGACCACACCAGCTCTTTCTTACCGGCGATCAGGTTTATGCAGACGATGTGCCGATGATGCTTTTGCCCCAGCTCACCGTGGCGGGAAATGCGCTGCTGGGCGCGCCTGAAACCCTGCCGCTCACAACTTCTAGCGGAACGCAAAACGTGCAGGTCACGACTGCCAACTTTCCGACGACTTGGCGGCAGGAACTCGTGCGGCAACAAGCCAGGATGAGCAGCGGAGAAGCGTCCAGCCATGTCCTGTCGTTTGGCGAGTTCTGCGCGCTGTATTTGTTTTACTGGTCGAATGTGCTGTGGGACGATTTCGCCAGCAAAGACACGCTGTTTCCCGAATGCCCGGACGATCGATGTCGGGATGCCAACACAATCGTCTCCGGATTGCCTGCTCATTTGCGCGATCTGTATCCGCCACCCCCTCCCGGAAGTTCTAGAAACGATCGCAAAGACCGCATCGACGATCGCAACAAACTACGAGAGGATTACAAGAAACAGCTAGAGGAGGTGAAGACCTTCAAAAAGGCTCTGCCCTATGTGCAGCGAGTTTTAGCAAATGTTCCGACTTATATGATCTTTGACGATCATGAGGTGACGGATGATTGGTATCTGACGCAGGATTGGCGCGACCGGGTATTGACCAGTCCGCTGGGGGTTACGGTGGTGCGAAATGGACTGCTGAGTTTTGCGCTGTTTCAAGCCTGGGGTAATCATCCGAAGCGATTTGAAACCGGCGATCACGCCCAACTGCTGACGCAAGCCCAGGCACTGTTTCCGACAGCAGGCGGACCTGTTACCTTAGTCGCAAACCAGATCGATACGCTGTTTGGCTTGGGGGGAATAGATCCAAAAATTGACTGGCACTTTACCGTGCCTACAGGTCCAACGACAACGGCAGTGCTCGATACCCGCACAAGGCGCAGCTATGTCGGTCGCTATAATCCACCGGGATTGATCAGTGCTGCTAGCCTGGATGCCCAACTGCCTGCGTCCCTGGCTCCTTCACCGGGGGCAGAATTGCTGTTTGTCGTGTCAGCGGCTCCGGTTCTGGGTCTGGCACTGATCGAAGAAGTGGCACAGCCGCTGGGGGCACGCGGATACGCCGATTTCTTTATGTCCGTGATCTGGAATCAAACGCCGAAGATTACGGGCTACATGGAATTTGACATGGAGGCATGGTCGCTAGACGCACCTCAGTTAGAAGCGTTGTTTGCCCGATTGAATCAGTTCAAAAAAGTTGTGATTCTCAGTGGCGATGTTCACTACAGCTACAGCGCAGAAATGGACTACTGGAAGCGCGGCCAGCCCACACCGACGCGATTTGTGCAGGTTACATCCAGTGCCCTCAAGAATGAATGGAGTGCAGTCGCCAAGCGATCGCTCGAAACCGTGACCGTGCAGGAGCTATTGCACAAAGCTTTTTATCCGGTGGCGCGGCTGGGCTGGGATAGTCCGATCGATCTGGTGGGTCGGGTGAACGTGCCAGGAGGAGCGATTCCTCGCAGTAAACGCGCCCTGCTGCGTCGTACTCCGGTTGTGCTGCCGGCAGAAGGCTGGGTAACGGGCAGCAGCATTGACGAACCGTCGGATTGGGCTTGGCGCACCAGTTTGATGAAGGATAATCGACCCGATAACGAAAGCGGCGAAGCCCGCCCCGAAGATGCTCAGGCGACGCGGATTCAGCCCGATTTAATTCCGGCGGACTCGGAGGCTGGCTATGTAGCAGTGCTGGGGCGGGGCGAAAAGCAGCTCGAAGCCAAAATTGCCCGATCGGTGGTGTTTGCCTCGAACTTTGGACTGGTGCGGTTTACAGGCACGAATGTCGATCGCGGGTTGCAGCACGCGCTGATCTATGACCATCCGCAAGACAAAAAAGACGACGATCCGCAGGAATACACGGTGTACAGCCTGACGCTAGTTTCTACATCAGACAGTCAGCCAACAATTTCTTAGTCCGGCACGGAGAGGGGGAAAGGGTGAGTTCGGAGAACATTCGCAACGATTTGCAGCGGCTGGTGAGTGAGATTCGCGACATCCTGGAGCCGATTTCCAAAAGCGTCAGCGATGAAGGCATCCGGCGCGAGATTTTGCTGTCGCTGGGGCTAAACCCGTCTGGCTCAACCCCCGCGCTCAAGATTCCCCCGGCATCGCTTGCCAGCATTGACGCTTATCGGCAGCAGGCGGCGGACGATGTTGATTTGCAAGCCTTTATTAGCGTGCTGTCGGACATCACACGAGTTGTTCAGGCACTGATTGACTTAGTCGCAGCGGCGGCAGCGGCGGATAGCGATGCTCCCGCAGGGTTTGTCGTCGAGGAAGCAGTTAGCTTTTATCTGGAGTCGATCGTACTTGGCTATTTGCGAGTGCGAAATCCGGGCGTTTACATTACAGCCAGTGCCCTGAGGCTAATCGAAGAGCAGGGAATTCGCTTTGGCGGCATTACGCAGCTTTTGTTTCGCATCGGCGAATACTTTGAAAGCATTGGCGTGTCGATCGACGATATGCAAACCGACGAAGATGCCAAACGCGCCTCTGATGTGATTCTGTTTGTTTTAGGGGTGGCGATCGCCTCGCTGGTTGAATGTGAGTTTGTTTATGGCTACGATGCAGGACTACTCAGCGAAAGCCCGATCGCCGATGCTGCCTCGAACCGAACGCTGACGCTGAAGATCAAAGGCAAAACCAAAGATGCCGAAGAGAACGAAGTCGAAGGGTCGCTGCTGCTGAGCCTGGTATTGGTGCCGCGCGATCATGGCGGCGTGGGGGTGCTGACGCGCATCAAAGGCAACGGCTCGCTGGAAGTGCCGATCACTAAAAATTTGAGCTTCAAGATCGATGTCAACGGTCCTGATTTTCTAATTTATTTCGGCGATGGGTCGCTGGATTTCCCGGAGTCTACGGATGCTTCGCTGGGTATTAGCCTGATCTATAAATCCAAGCCACCGTCCGAGTCAGAAGCGGGCGAGCCAGAGGAAGCAAAGGAGGTTATCTGGGGCGATCGCAACGGCATCCACCTGCGGATTGGCAGCGCGAAGCTGGAAGGGGAAGCTGGTCCTAACGATCAGAGCTTCAAGTTAGAGCTAAAAGAAAATGCCTTTGTGCTGGCAACCAAAGCAGCAGATGGTTTCCTGAAAAAGATGCTGGATGCTGTGACCAGCAATGGCAAGCTAGAAACCGAATTTGACTTTAATTTTGGCTATAAAAAGCGCAAATGGTTTGTGGGCGGCGGCATGGGCTTGATGATGAGTTTGCCGCTGCATGAGACTGTACTGTTTGTGAAGATGCACACGCTGACCGTGGGGCTGGCGATCGGTGAAACGGCAGGCGAGGAACCGGGCATCAAACTGGAAGCGTCCCTCAGCTTTGGGCTGGATCTGGGGTCGCTGCAGGCATCGGTCGATCGGATTGGCTTAGCGGGACTGGTAATTTTTGAAAGCGGCAAGTTCACGCTCGGATTCAAACCGCCGAATGGGGTGGGTCTTGCCGTCGATGCGGTGGCGGTTCGGGGCGGAGGTTTTCTATTATTTGATCCCGATCGCCAGGAATATGCGGGTGGGCTAGAACTGAGTATCGCGCTGAGTAAATTAACGCTGACGGTGACGGCGATCGGTTTGATTACGACGCGCTTGCCGGATGGAAGCGATAGCTTTTCACTGCTGGCAATTCTGGCGGTTGAGTTTAGTCCGGCGTTTCAGCTTGGATTGGGCTTTACGCTGAACGGCATTGGCGGCATTTTGGGACTGAATCGCACGATGCGGTTGGAGGCAATGGCAGCAGGCATCAAGAGCGGTGCGGCAGAGCGAATTCTGTTTCCGCGCAATATTGTTGCCAACGCCTCGCGGATTATTAGCGATTTACGTGCCTTTTTCCCCCCACTCAACAATACTTTCCTGATCGGCGGAATGCTGAAGCTGGGCTGGGGTACGCCGACGCTGGTGACGCTATCCCTGGGCGTGATTATTCAGATTCCGCCTGGTACCGTGGCAATTCTGGGCGTACTGCTGGTGCAGTTGCCCACGCCAGAGGCAGCTTTGTTGCAGCTCAAGGTCGGCTTTTTGGGAGCATTTGAGCCAGACCGTCAGCGTGCCTGGTTTTATGCCACGCTCTACGATTCGCGGATTTTGCAGATGACGCTGGAAGGCGGACTGGGTGTCCTGGTTGCCTGGGGCAACGAAAGCAATTTTGTGATTTCGGTGGGTGGCTTTCATCCGCAGTTCACCCCGCCGCCGCTGCCCTTCCCGATTCCCGATCGCCTGGCGATTAATATTCTGAATTATCCGCTGGCACGAATTCGGGTGATGGCATATTTTGCGGTCACATCGAACACAGTGCAGTTTGGGGCACGCGCAGAGCTGTTCTTTGGCTTCGACAGCCTTAGTCTTGAAGGGCATTTGGGGCTGGATGTGCTGTTTCAGTTTTCGCCTTTCTATTTCATTGTTGAAATCTCAGCATCGATTTCACTCAAGGTGTTCGGTGCAGGGCTGTTTTCGGTGCGGCTGCGCGGTTTGCTGGAAGGTCCAACCCCGTGGCGGCTGCGGGGAGCAGCATCGGTTTCTATCCTGTTTTTCTCGATCGATGTAGATGTGGATGAAACCTGGGGCGAAACGGTGGATACGGTGCTGCCGGGCGAAGCCGTGATGCCGCTGATTGCAGGCGAGCTAGAAAAGGAGACAAACTGGCTGGCAGAACTGCCTCCCGGCAACAATCTCCTGGTGTCGCTGCGGAAACTGGAAGCCGCAAGTGATGCGCTGGTGCTGCATCCGATCGGGGAACTGATCGTCAGCCAAAGAGCCGTGCCGTTGGGCGTAAAGATCGATCAAGTCGGCAGCAAGCAGGCAACGGACGCAAACCAATTTACCCTCAGCGTCAGCACCTCCACCCTGGCAAAACAGGGCGATCGCGAAGAACTGTTCCCGATGGCGCAGTTCCAGAAACTCTCGGATACCGAAAAGCTCTCGCGTCCGGCGTTTCAGCCCGTGCCGGGAGGACTGCGGCTGGCAGCGAGCGGCAAACAGGTGCGAAGCAGTCGCCTGGTGAAGCGCAATGTGCGCTACGAAACGATCGTCATTGACACCGAATACAGGCGAAACCCGATCGCCTTCTTCGCGTTCTGGATTGGGCTGTTTGTGCATTTTATTGCCGGAGCCGCCGTTAGCAAATCAGAACTGTCGCACAAGCACAAAAAAGATCTTCAGCCATTTGACGATCGGGTGGCAGTGAAGAGTCCGCTGTTTACGGTTGCTAATCTTGCCGACAACAAGCCCGTGGCGGCGGAGGCGCAGCAGTTTCGTAGCGAGGCACTGGCGCGGGAATATTTGCGCGATCGCGCGGCTGCCAATCCCAAGCAGGCAAAAGCGATGCACGTCATCCCCTTCGATGAGGCAAATGTGAGCAGATGAGTCCTCAAATCGGTTCCTATTCGTTCTTTCCCTGGCTGCGGCAGGGTCTTGCCAACCAGATCGATCCCAGCAGCATCAGCGGCAGTCGCGCCACGATTCCGGTTGTCCTGACGCTGGAAGGGGCCGGACTGGACGGCACAAAACTCACCCGAACGATTCCCCGCAATGTGCCTTTCTTTGGTCCCGGCGACATTATCGGAATCGATCGCCGCGCCATTATCAAAACTGAGCCGCTGCACTGGATCACCAACTTTGAGCCAAACTATCTGCCCTATATCGCGTTCTACGACGAAGATTTTCCCTGGCGATACACCCCGGAAGTGCCAAACAACGATCGCCTGCGTCCCTGGATCGCGCTGGTGGTGCTGAAGGAGGATGAGTTCACCGAAGCCGCGCAAACGACAGACCGTCCTCTGCCTTATCTCAACGTCGATGCGCCCGAAGCTGTGTTTCCGCCGATCGATCAGCTTTGGGCCTGGGCACATATCCACGTCAATCAAGATCTGGCGAGTAACGCGCAGGAAATCATCAGCAACAACATGGATGCTGTACTGCTGAAACTGGAAGCGGTGCTGCGACAAAACCCGGATGTCGCCTATTCCCGCCTTTTGTGTCCGCGCAAGCTGGATGCCAGCACGACTTATCATGCCTTTCTGGTTCCCTCGTTTGAATCGGGCCGATTGGCAGGACTGGGACACGATCCGGCAGGTGCGCCCAGCGTTAATCACGGAGCCTGGGAACCGAGCGGCGGCAAAACAGAACCCAATTTCTTTCCTTATTACTATCGCTGGACGTTTATCACTTCAACTGTGGGCGATTTTGAATATCTGGTGCGCCTGCTGGAACCGCGCCCGATCGATAGCCGGGTGGGTCAACGCGAGTTTGATGTTCAGTTTCCCGGCTCGAATATCAGCGGCATCACTGATCCAAAGCTAAAGGGGGTGCTGCGGCTGGGTGGGGCACTGCGCGTTCCGTTTAAGACGCTGGATGATGATCAGAAGCAAGAGTTTGAGTTATACGATCGCTGGGATCGATCGGGCTATCCCCAGGCGTTTCAGCGCGATCTGGCAGCATTTATTAACTTGGCGGACGACTATCAGCAGAAAACTGCCCTGCAAGCGCATAATGACAGCTCCTACGAGGCGACGATTCCTGACCCAGGCAATCCGGGTGAAACGCAGACCGATCCCGACCCGCTGATTACGCCGCCGCTATATGGACGCTGGCATTCGCTCACGCCTCGCCTTTTAACTGAACGAGACGGCACAGCAGTCACGCCCAACGACAACTGGGTGCATCAGCTCAACCTCGACCCGCGCCATCGGATTGCTGCCAATTTTGGCACGGAAGTCGTGCAGCGCAACCAGGAAACCTATATGAATGCTGCCTGGGAACAGATTGGCGATGTGCTGGAGGCAAACCGCAAGATTCGACAGGCACAGCTCGCCAAATTTGTGGCTCGGAGTTGGTATGTGCAAACGGTGCTGCCGCTGGCAAGAAATGCCGCCAAACGGGAACTGGCTCTTTCGCTGATCATGCCTGTCCGATCGCGTATCCTTGCCGATCGCGTTACGGTCTATCAGCAGGTGAAAACCAGCATTGTGCCGCAGGTGCTGTTCTCGACGGAAGCGCGGCGAATCTTGCGTCCCGGCAGTCGATTAATGAAAACCCTGCCCTTCGACAGCGGGCGCAATCCCGGCAATTTGGTCGATCGGGTCAATCGGGGAGAAGTGACGGCAAATCTGCCCAAGGCTCCGTTGGAGGGCGCACCAACGCTGGATGATCTGGCAGACGCACTTGAACCGCCAGATAACACTGTGCCGGACATCATTAAAAATTTGCTGCGGCGGTTTCCCTGGCTGCTGCAAGCCCTGATTTTGCTGATTGTGCTGCTGATTGTGCTGGCAGTTTTGCTGAGAGGGTTTGGGGCTTTGCTGGCTCCCGTGATTCTGGCGATCGCCTGGCTGATTCCCCTGGTGCAGCGATGGCAGGATTTAATGGCTCCGTCGGTCAGTGTGCGCGAGGACAATCAAACGCCCGATCGGGTGGATAATTTGCCCCAAAGCCCAGATTTTCGCGTGATTACTGATCCGAATGATCCGTTTCGACCGACCGCGGGCAACAGCGACAGTCGCGAAGCCGTGAACTATAAAGCGGCACTGCGCGATGCCTACACGATTATTCAGGCAAGCCGCACGGTTAGCGTGCCTCTACGACCGGTGCGACAGCGGTTAAACCTGAATCAAACGATCGATCGACTGGTGACGGGGATAAATCCCAGCGTTACGATTCCGCGCTACGTGGGTCAGCAGCTCGAAATTCCCGATCGAATTCGCGACCAGGTGAGTGAATCCCTAAACGATCAGTTTGTGGAAGTGATGGCATATCCGGAAATCGATTTGCCGATGTATCGTCCGCTGGTAGAAGCGTCGGAAGAGTCTTTTTTGCCGAATTTGAAATACATTGAGCAAAACACAATCTCGCTGCTGGAAAGCAATCAGCCATTTATTGAGGCATACCTGGTGGGCTTAAACCACGAGTTTGCCCGCGAGTTGCTGTGGCGTGAATATGTGACAGATCAGCGCGGCAGCTACTTCCGCCAGTTCTGGGACCCCAGTGGTTATCTGGATGCGACCAATCGCGATCGCGAAACTCTGCGCGAAAAGCTAAAAGACATTCCACCGCTGCATCGCTGGCTGCGAACCTCCAAGCTGGGTCAGCATGACCACCGGGAAGAAGATGGTGCAGTCGAAGAAGAAGTGGTGCTGGTGATTCGGGGCGAGTTGCTCAAGAAATATCCCGATGCAGTGATTTATGCCCACAAAGCGAAATGGATTCGCACCAATAGCGGCGCGATCGATCGCACTAAACCGCGTGCGCTGGAAGATTCCGGCATTGGCGATGCCCAAAACCCGTCACGAGACGTGATTAAAACGCCGCTCTACGAGGCAAAGGTGAATCCAGATATTACCTTTATCGGCTTTGATCTCACCGTTGAAGAAGCGTTGGGCGGCACGGAAGGAACCGAGAACGATGATCCGGGCTGGTTTTTTGTGATCAAAGAGCGACCGGGCGAACCCCGTTTCGGGCTGGACATCGGCAGCAGCCCCAAACTCTATACCTGGAATGATCTGGGCTGGGAAAACCTGATTCCCAACGTGCAGCCCGGCGATATGCTGCAAATTACCAGCAGCAGCCCCACCCTCAGCGTTGAGCCAACTCTCCCCAGTCCAACGGATATTCGCCAGGAGCAAGCAAGGGACGATCGATCGGTGCGCTGGTCGGCGGGCATGGATGCAGCGCAAGTGGCATACATCCTGTATCAGGTTCCGGTCATGATCGCGGTTCACGCTGCCGAAATGCTGCCGCGCCAAACTTCTGAATAATCGCTAGAAATAATCGCTCCGAATCTTCACCCTGATTCATCCTTATTATTTTGCTTGAGCGAGGTCGTCCTATGGTATCCGAGTTTCCAATGTTTAGGAGCCAGTTGCAGCAGTCGCGGCGGCAGCTTGAGCAGGATAAACAGTCCCTCTTCCTCACCGAAGAGAAGCGAAAACAAATCGAAACCCAGCAGGCACAGCTCGACCGCACCTTTGACCCCGATCGAGAAGCCGATCGCGCCGAGCAAAAACGACTGCAAACGCTGCACGACCAGACCGTGCGCCAGATCGATCGCCTCGGCGAACAGGTTGCTACCACCGATGCCACGCTGCAAGCTACCCTCGATCGGTTTGCCGTCCTCAGCGACCCCCGCGAACGGGTGGAGCAGCTCAGCGACCTATATCCGGTACTGCTGCTGCCTTTGCGAATCGAAACTCGCTTCAAGCAGGTGCAAAGCGGGACGGGCGTTCAGTATCAGCTTTGGGTGCGGGTCTTCCCAGATGATTGCGCGGTGGATACCTTTGAAGCCGCCCTCAGCAAAACCGAAGTTCGCAATGCGCGTCGCTATTGGGCGCAGGTCTGGCGGGCAGGCAAGGATGAAACGCTGCGGCGGGCAGCATGGCGCAATTTGGTGGGCAGTCATGGTTCTGGGCGGGCACTGTGGATTGTGGAAAACTACCGTCCCCTCAACGAGGATCAGATTCCCGAACGCGATGACCAAACGATCGTCCTAGTGATTCCGACCGGGGAGCCGCTGACGGGGAGCATGGCTGAACAAACTGCCATCTTTTGGGAACGGGTCTGGCGTGCCCATGATGATGCGGTTGCGCTGAGAAATGCCCAAAATTTTCTGGCTGAAGCGGTCGGCGAGGAGCAGGCACAGCGCATTCTCAAAGACTATCGCCCCTTTAACCTGGACGATCCGCCGCCCGCAGGTTCTCCTGATCGCGCTGAAACCGCCGTGATCGTCACAACGATCGCCTTTGAATCTGACGAAGCCACCCAGACCAAACGCCGCGCCTGGTCGCGTGCCCCGCAGGTTTCTGTGTTGCCCGATCGCCTGGTTCTCATGGGCTACAGCGGCAACAGCCTGACGCTGCAAGCTCTGGGCAACCCGATTCCCTCGCCGCTGATTGTTGGACCCGACCCGCTGGCAGCCGAGGACGACCAGATTCGCCAGGAAGGAGACGATATTGCCGTCAGTTCTGCAATGCGCTGGATGGTGGACTTTGAGGAAGCGGTGCGGGTTGGCATGGGATTTCGGGTCAACTTGAGCCAGGCGCAATATGCAGCGGGCTTTGATAAGCTGCTGGTGCTGGGGGTGCGGCTCAGCTCGGACGAAACAAACAGCAAGCAAATTTTTGAGCAGCTATTGCGAAGCCATCACTACAGCCGGGGCGGTCTCAGTTTGATTCGGCAGGGCACTCCGACGAACAATACCGATGAGCAAGGGTCTGGCTTTTCCAGCACAGCGGACGCGGATGCGAGCTATGAGACCCTCACCAAAAGTAAACGATTATTTGAGCGAAATGACGACTGGTACGATCGCGCCGATGGCCAGTGGTGGGCAGAGCTGCTAGGGATTGATCTAACCTTGCTTCAGCAGGTGCAGGGGGCAAACCAGACTGATGTGCGCGATGCTCAGGCAATGAATCTGGCTTTGTTTCCGGCAACCCTGGGCTACTTTATGGATACGATGCTGGCGCAGGTGTTTGACGATCGATCGATCGAATTTGTGCGGCAGTTTTTCACGCGGTTTGTCAGCGGACGGGGAATGCTAAGCGCGATTCGGATGGGTCAGCAGCCCTATGGCATTTTGCCTGCTACGGTTTATAGCCGGATGAACTGGTCGCGGCAGGAAGGCTTCAGCGCGGCGTTATTTGCGAGTGTTGGCAGCAGCGGCTCACCAGGACTTGCCAAGCTCTACGAAGTGCTGATGCGGGCCTATGGCGTGTGGGGCACATTGCGCGATCGCGTGTCTTATGTAGGCAAATCGGGCGATCCGCATCAGATTTTGCTGGATGTGCTGGGTCTGCATCCCACGTCGGTTGAGTTTGACCAGCGGTATGCGGAAAGCCTGGCGCAGGTAATCAACACCTTCAACTTGCAGGGCTGGCTCGATCAGCTTTTGGTCACGCTATCGCTACTCATGCAGGGAACCCAAATTCTGCGCGACCACGGCTATGACCCCGATCGATTGGGTCGTCCCGATTTGCTGGACAAGTATTTTTTCGCCAAACCCTACGCGGTCAATCCAGAGAACCTGATCCACGATCTGCCGCTTTCTGAAACAGAAGGAATTCGTGCCTACACCGCTGATAAACGCAACTACATTCAGTGGCTCATCGATGCTGCCCGCACGTCGCTCGAAACGATTCGTCAGCAAGCCGGATTAGACGAAAAGCCTACATCGCTGCTGTACCTGATGCTGAAACACGCGCTGACGCTTGGCTATTACGACACTGCCCTGCGGCTGAACCTCACGGCGGGCAATCTATCGCAGCCTCAACTCCAGCAGATTCGCCGCGAAGCCAATTTTATCCACATCGCAGCCGGAACGGAAAGCAGCGAAAGCCGCTACAAGCTTCTCTATGACAACATTGCGAATATTCCTGACCGTCCCGCAGGTCAAACCGTCGCAGACTACATTACCTCTATCCTGTCTACCGCCGATGATGCTGCCCGCTTGCAGGAACAGATCCTTGCCCTGGAGCGATTACAGAATTTGTCTACCGCTCAGCTCGAACGCGCCTTTGTGGAACACCTGGATACCTGCACCTACCGGCTGGATGCCTGGCTGCAAGGATTGGTGCAGTATCAGCTTGCCGTAATGCGCTATGTTGGCGTGGATGAGGAAGAACAGGCGCGATCGGGGCTGTATCTGGGGGCGTTTGGCTGGCTGGAAGCGGTGCGTCCGAAAAATAAGGCGCAAACTCCGGTATCGCTGAGAGATCCTGAGTTAGCGAAAGTCTTTAACCGCGAGGGGGATGTGCCCCTGGTGCGAGATGCCGATAACCTGGGCTATGTCCATGCGCCTTCTCCCAACCATGCAGTGACGGCGGCAGTGCTGCGAAACGGCTATGCTCGCAATGCCACCCCGGAAGATCCAGGCGTGTTTGCTGTTAACCTTTCTTCGGAACGGGTGCGGCGGGCAATGGCGATCGTTGAAGGAATGCACAGCGGGCAAAGTCTGGCTGCACTCCTGGGCTATCAGTTTGAACGCGGGCTGCACGATCGCTACGAGGAAGCCGAGGTCGATCAGTTTATCTTTAAGCTGCGAAAAGCCTTTCCCCTAGTTGCCGATCGCATTCGCGACACTGCCCGCCCCGTCGAGGATAGTGCTGCCGATACTCAAGAATCGATCGAAGCGATCGAAGCCCGTAACGTGATTGATGGCGTGGCTCTGGTGGAGCATATTCAGTCTACGGGCAATGCCACCTATCCTTTTGGCAAAAACTGGCTGCCTCCCGCAGAACCAGCCCAGCAAAACGCGATCAACGCCGAAGTGCGTCGCTTGCTCGATACCCACGATGCTGTCGCCGATCTGGGCATCGCCGAGGGAATTCATCAGGTGGTGCAGGGCAACTACGATCGCGCTGCGGCTTCGGTGGATGCGTTTGCGAGTGGCGATCTGCCGCCCATTCCCGATGTGGTTCAAACACCCCGCAGCGGCAAGGGATTGACCCATCGCGTCGGACTCCACCTGCAACCCGGACTGTTGCCCACCGATTCTCCGATTGGTCTGGCAGTTACGCCTCGCGCCAGTGCAGAGCCAGCGATCAACCACTGGTTAGCCCGGTTGCTGCCTCCACCCGATCGAGTTGGCGTGAGGGTGTCTTACGTCGATGCGGACGGAATGACTGGACAGCAAATTGTGACGCAGGCAGAACTGGGGCTACAGCCGATCGATCTGCTGTATTTGCTGAATCTAGATGGCGAGCAGGGAAGGACTGCTTTGGACGATCAGATCGTGAAATCCGTCAGTGCCGGAAAGCGACCCGACACCCCGATCACGATTCTTTATACCCAGCGCATTGCCCCCCGCTTCGCTTTCTTTGAACTGGCAGCTCTGATGTCTGAACTGCGAGGGCTGCTTCTGGGGGCACGATCGCTCAATGCTGCCGATCTAATTCTCCCCAATGAAGCCGACTCGAAGACTCAACCCCTGCCCGAATACCGGACGGAGCGGCTCAACCATGTGCGCGATCGCCTCACTGCTTCAGGGAATCCCGTTCAGCCCCTGCGAACTCTCATAAGCGAACTCACGCCTTTGCTCAGCGACCCGAGGGCCAACCGCACTGCGCTGATTAGCAACATTGACGATCGCCTGAATCGCTTCATCGAATCTGCCGCTGCTCTAAACCAATTTGGCTTGCCGCAAACGGGCTATGGCTTTGCCCTGGACTGGAAACGCCTGCGCTACCGCGCCCTGATTGCCAAAATTGAAGACTTGCTGAATCGCTGGCAGGATAAGCTCGATGCCTTCGATACCTTGCTGACGCAATACGATGCCCTCCCCGCTGCAACCACCGACGACGATCGCTTTGCCCTGCTGGCGAATATCGAAGCTGAGGTTGCGATCGTTCTCACCGACCCCCTGCCTGCCAATCCTGCTGACTATCGGGCAATCGTGATCGATCGACGCGCCCAGTTTATTGCTAAACGCAATCAGTTCGCTGCCCTGAGGGAAACGTCAACGCCCAATCTGGCAACGCTGCTAGCAGACCTTCAAAGCACCAGCACCAATCTGACAGATTTCGATTTTGTGCGGCTGGAGCTTGACCCGGATGGAGATGAAATTGTACGGTTCAGCGGCGATTTGCTCACGAATGCTCAAAATATCGTTACGGATATCGAGGCGCGGTTGGCAAAAATTAGCGATCGCCTGACCGCATACGGCACGGTAACCACTGCCCGCGATCGAGAGTCTGCGTTTACCGAGGCGGCGCATTTGCTGCTGGGTGATGACTTCCAGGTAGTTCCAGAGTTTCAGCTCGGTTCGGCGCAGGCAGACGAACTCCAGAAGGCATACACCGACAAAAACACGCTGCTCACCTATCTGACCGCCACGCTCAACCTCGAATTCCCTGTTGATGAATGGCTGTACGGCGTTGCCCGTGTGCGATCGATGATGCAGCACTGGGAAACGGCAACGATGCTGAGCGAGGCGTTTGTGAATCGGGAACTGCTTCTGCATCCGCTGCAATTGCCCTACCAAAAGGACGATCGCTGGCTGGCTCTGCCCTACCCGCCGGATCTGAAGTTTGATACCGATAAGCTGCTATACACGGCACATTTCGCCGTCCCCTTCGATCGCACCCTGCCCCAATGCGGTTTGTTGCTGGATGAATGGACAGAGATTATTCCCACGACCGAGGAAACGACCAGCGTTGCCTTTCACTTCGATCGCCCTAGTGCCGAACCGCCGCAGGTGATGCTGCTGGTCACACCGCCGCAGATTAACGGACGCTGGGAATGGACAGATTTAGTCGATACGCTGCACGAAACGATCGAGCTTGCCAAACGGCGGGCGATCGAACCCGATCAGATTGCCAGCACTGATTATGCCCGCTTTTTACCCGCAACGATTACGGCGGTCACGTTCAATCCGATCACGATCGCGCTCAATTACGCCGTGGCAAATCAGGTTTATGACCGAATTAATCTTCAAACGAGGGAAGAATAATGCCTGAACCTACCATTACCGACATCCGTCAGGCAATGCGGGTGCGTCGCTTTCCCACCATTACTTTGTGGAATCGGCTGGAAGGGCGACCCCGAACCCATGACTTCAACGAGGCACTCAAAGCCGCTGTGCGTGACCCGCTGTGGATGCTGACGAAGCAGTGGCAAATGGGCGAGTTTAAGGGCGATGATGCCGGTTCACCCGTTTTTGCCAAAATTCACCTCAGCACTGCACGTCTCGATGCGTTTCAAGCAGGCGATCATTCGACGCAGCCCTTCAACACCGACATTCCGCTGGAAGCACAGGTGGAGCGGCGCACGATTTCCTTTGAGCGGGAGGGACAGTTTATCGCCCTCGATCTGCGTTTGCTGATGGGACGACAGTGGCTCAAACTAATGCAGCGAATCGGCAATTTTCGGCAGGAATTTCTCGACCGTTATCCGATCGCCCTACCTGACCCCAGCGATCGATCCAATGCAGCCGTCTGTGCCGATTTCGAAGCCTGGCAGCACGTTGCCGCTGTTGCTGGACGCGCGATGGACGGCTATCAGCTCTACCAGCATCTCAAAGCAGGCGGATCTGCTCACGACGGCACAACCATCTCCGCCGCCGACCATGCCGCAGTGAACGATCTGGCAACCCGATTTGTCACCTGGTTTGAAGCCCTGTATTACCAGCCCGCTCCTGAGCCAGATGCAAATGGCAGCGATGCCTGGAAGCCAGAATATTTAGAATATCAATTTGCCATCTCTGCCCCCGATGAAACCGATCGCCCAGTAATGCAGGCAGAAGAGTACTATCACGGGCGACTCGACTGGTATAACCTGGACATCGATCCCGATCGCGCCACGCTGGAACCGGCCGCTCCTGACTCAGCACCAGAGACAATTCCCCCGCCTACCCAATCCTTTATTCCGGTTCCGCTCAGCTTTGAAGGAATGCCCAACACGCGCTGGTGGACGTTTGAAGACTCCCGCACCAACTTCGGCAACCTCAGCCCTGGCACAAAGGATCTCTCTAAGCTGATGCTCATGGAGTTTGGTTTGGTCTATGCCAACGACTGGTTTCTGTTTCCGCTGACGCTGCCGATTGGAACAACCACGCGCATCAAGGGTTTAGCCGTCACGAATGTTTTTGGCGAGCGCACCTGGATCGAAGCTGCCGGACGCGGAGCCGATGAAGATTGGCAGCGATGGAATCTGTATACGATGGCAATTAGCGGCACAGAAGATTTGCAGGCGGATATGCGGTTTGTGCTGCTGCCCACAGTTCCTAAAATTCAGGAAAGCGATCCGATCGAGGATGTGCTGCTGATTCGTGATGAAATGGCAAACATGGTTTGGGGTATCGAAACACGTGTTCCCCTCCCGCATGGGCGCAGTCGCCCCGGTCACGAAGCGGCGATCGATCTGGCTCGCTTTTACGATCGTCTGCTAAACGCCACGCCTGCACCAGAACCACCCCCTGCGGCTGCCCCGGTTCGCTATACGGTGATGTCCAATAAGGTGCCGGAAAACTGGATTCCCTTTATCCCTGTGCAGGTTCCGGGAGACAATCGGCAAATTCAGCTTCAGCGATCTGCCTTACCGCGCATTGTTGCCCGCAATCCAGCCTCGATGGTTGAAAAGATTCGTCCGCGAACTGCCTTACTGGGCGAGGGGCGAGCCGTCAATGCCGCCTATTTTCTCCACGAAGAAGAAGTCCCCCGTGCGGGTATTCGCGTGATGCAGACCTTTCAGCGCACCCGCTGGCATAACGGCAGCGTGACTACCTGGTTGGGAATCCGCAAGCAAACCGGACGTGGGGAAGGATTCAGCAATCTACGCTTTGACTACCTGGCCTGATGGGGTGACAGCAAGGCAGAGAGGTAAGGCTGGTAGCAGAGAGAGACGCTTTGCGGCCGAAAAAATAGGGTAAATCCGAAGACTCACCCCAGAATCAAAAAATGTTGCTTCCATTTATCAGGTTTGTCTGCAAGCGCAACTGAGTTCAATCCAATTCATCACTTTGAAAATGTTGGTTGCCCTGTTACAACAGGAACGCTGTGTGAGCATCGAGCGGTTAGCCACCTTGTTTGCTCAACCGATTCAATTTGAAAGTCGCCGCCGGAATCTCCAACGATTTCTACAACTGCCGCAGTTGAATCTCAAAACTCTGTGGTTGCCCATCCTCAAATATTGGCTGAAGCAGCATTTCCATCGCGGGCAACGGCTGTATCTAATGAAACAGATTAAGTGACTACCTGATCTCGTCCTCCTCAGAGAATGTGTTAGGCACGGACTGAGCCTGAAAGAGTAACTAACTGAGGTGTTGTATTGTAGTTTGCTTTGCTTAGTAGATCTAGGGAGATAAGTAGGTAGAATGTTGATGGCTCAACTCAAAGCATAACTTCTTCCCTTGTCCTACTATCATCAGTATCCCCAAGCGTTTTCTCAAACTTACCTGAGTGAGTTGCAAGGACAAATATTAGCTTGTCCATACTTTGCCGTAAATAATCTAAATCGTGATTTTGTAGGGACGAAGGGGTTTTCTATAGTATTTCGGCGGTCTCATCTAATGGAGGTCAAGCAGCGTTTCCCTTATCTCAAGCTCTACCTGAATCGGGTAGTGCAACAAGAGTGCAATGCTTTTTACCTCAACCCCCTACTACTCGAACTAGGGTCTCGGGTAGACCCCCACATTGATCGCTCCCTGCGCTCCTACTGCGAAACGATCGCCCCTCCTGTTGTAGTCAGCGTTCTTTATGTCGAGGTACCCACAGATTTAGACGGAGGGGAACTGGTGCTGCGATCACACAAACGCCAAATTGGACAAATTCGCCCTCAACCAAACACCCTGCTATTTTTCCAGGGAGATTTGACCCATTCAGTGAATCCTGTGACGAGTCCAGGTATTCGCCTGAGCCTTGTTTGTGAACAATACAACCTGGATGATGCTCAATTAAGGGAAATCCCAGAACTCCAATTAGAGTCAAGGGCAATTAGAGTAGCGAAGGGGAGAAATAAGCGAAGAAAAAGAAGTTGAAGCAATAGCTTTGGTAAGCAAGTTCCCCTGCTGATCTTCCTAACAGATGTGTTTCTTGTGCCTAACGGCGACATTCACCGACTGCCAGTAACTTCTCAACTCTAGCCGATCGCGCTTAACAGTCTGATGTAATAAAGGGTAAATTGGCTCTCATTCTGGAGAACTGCTGTTGACAAAGAAATTATCAAAGCTGAATATTCAATCTCGCCTCTTTATTCATAAAGATATCTTCCCTGCTCCTTTTTTTTGTTAAGCAGCTTGAAGGATCGTAAGTCCTGATGTAAACAGAATCTTAAATTCAAATAGAAAATGATGGAAGGCAAGGTTAACTGTGATACAACGACTAAGCAAACTAAGTTGGTGCTTTATTGAAGATAGAATTTGGGGTTGAAAAGAGTATATTCTCTGCCTAGGCGTATAGCCTCAGCTCCCTTCTTTCAACTAGTTAGCGATACCTGCTTAGAAGTAATTCTTTTCAATACTCTATGGCTGGAACTCTCGTAAATGGTGTGGCTAGCGGCGACACAACTCAAACTTCCACAGTGCTTTGGACTCGCAGCACCACTCCTGGTAGAGTCCTGTTTGAATACGCTACTGATGCTGGTTTCAAGTCAATTTTCGGCAAGGCAAGACGACAGGTGAGTGATCCAGCCATTCCCGTTAAAGTGCAGATTAAAGGGTTGGAACCTGCTACACAGTATTACTACCGCGCGACCGACCCGACTGGACAGGCAACAGTTGGTCGCTTTCGAACGCCTGCCCCACAACGATTTTATCAGGGGTTACGATTTGGAGTTTCGGGGGATTGGCAAGGTGAACTGAGTCCCTATGCTTCAATTAGCAACGCAGATGAACGTAACTTAGATTTTTTTATGCAGGTGGGCGATACGCTAGAAGCAGATAGCGAATCTCCAGCTTTACCTGGAGTCACACAGGCAAAGACTCTAGAACAGTTTCGTATCAAACATGCTGAGATCTATAGCGATCGCTTTGGACGCAATTTCTGGGCTGATTTGAGAGCATCAACGCCTACCTATGCGACTTGGGACGATCACGAAATTACCAATGACTTTGCTGGTGGAGCGACGCCAGCGCGATCGCCTCAGAAGCAAGGCATTTTTGGTACAGCGACAGAAGGGTTTGTCAACGACACGCCTGTATTTGATGCAGCTCTGCGCGCCTTTCAAGACCATAAGCCATTGCGTGATGAGTTTTATGGCAATACGGCAGATCCTCGAACATCCAATGAGCAAAAGCTATATCGCTTTAACCAATTTGGGCGAGATGCTGCGTCCTTTGTCCTAGATGTGCGATCGTTCCGCGATGCACCGCTACCGTTTTTGGCTGAAACGGCTTCTCCTGATGCTGTCAATCAGTATTTGCAAAACGCCTTTCAGCCTGGACGCACCATGCTGGGAGCAGCACAGCTACAGCAGTTTAAAGCTGATTTATTAGCTGCTCAAAAAGCCGGTACGACCTGGAAGTTCGTCATGTCAAGCGTACCAATTCAAAATTTTGGCATACCAACTTTAGGAGAACGCTGGGAAGGATTTGCCGCAGAGCGAGCTGATTTACTGCGTTTCATTCAGCAGAACAACATTGAGAATGTTGTATTTGTCACTGGAGATTTTCATGGCAATGTAGTTAACAACGTCACTTATCAAGAAGGATTCGGTCAGCCACAAATTCCGACGGGGGTAGTGGATGTGATGACTAGTCCGGTTGGCATTCAACTCACTGTTCCATTCTTACCTGCGCCGTTTAATCAAACCTTTGCTGCTCCGTTTGGAACGGCAACCGTTGCCTTTACACCGCCGAGTCTGCTGGCAACTCAAGGCAAGTCTCAAGCTCAATATCTTGGATTGAGCGATCGCGCTGCCAAAGATCAGTTCGTCCGAGAAGTATTGGATACTCGAATTACAGCATTAGGCAATGATCCGATCGGCTTGGAAGGCTCAGGCATTAATGCTCAACTGCTCCAAGGTCAGTATATTGCGGCTCATACTTATGGTTGGACGGAGTTTGAGATTAACCCGCGTACTCAAAAGTTGTTAGTAACAACCTATGGGGTTAATCCTTATACTCAAGCCGATTTACAGGCAAATCCAGATGCTATTGCTGGACAACAACCGTTCATTGTCAGCCAGTTCACAATTGATCCAGTGGGCTTTAATCCGAAGCAAATTAGCTTACTGGGAACAGATGCGAAAGATGTGCTGTCTGGAACAGGCGGTAATGACCGGATCAAGGGACTCAGAAATAATGATACGTTGGACGGTAAGGCAGGTCGTGATATTTTGCTGGGTAATGAGGGTAAAGATACTCTGCGCGGCAAAGGCGGTGATGATCGGCTAGTCGGTGGTTTCGGCAATGATAGTTTGATCGGCGGAAAAGGTCGCAATATCTATATCGGTGAGCAAGGGCAGGATACATTTGGGATTGAACAAGGCGGACTTGCCATTATTCAAACTTATCAGGATAGCCGCGATCGTCTACAGTTGTTGAACGGATTGAAGTTCAGCAATTTAGAGGTCGTGCAACGAAATGATGATGTGGCGATCGAATTGAACGGTAAAACGCTAGCGGTTCTTAACAACAGTAATGCAATACAGATAACAGGAGCTGACTTTATCTAAATGCTACTGAATGATTGGAAAGTGGCGATCGTAACGGGTGGAGAACAAAAAATCTATTACCTTCCGAATCGACTGCGTGATACAGATATTTCCACACATCCCTAATTTTGATATACGTCTCGTCCACCTTCCAGGAATCAGTCGTCGGCTTTAACTGTCCCCACTACAAGAGTCATCGGCTCCGGTCACGCTGGTAGTTGATACTTCTGTACCCCTAGCAGTCGGTCAAGCCAGATGTCGTATGAGTTATATGTGAACCTAAGGGTTGTGTCGCAAAAAACAGCCAATGGTAAAGTGAGCAGGCTCAAACTTCTCCCCTTGCCCTCCGATGTCTACTGCTGCTCTGTTTAAGTGGCAGCACTTTCTGCCTGAAATCATCCTGCTCAATGCCCGCTGGTACTGCTGTTACTCCCCCAGCTATCGAGACCTGGAGGAGATGATGCAGGAGCGGGGGATGGGAGTGGATCATTCGACGATCAATCGTTGGGTGCTGAAGTATGTGCCAGAGCTGAACAAACGGATTCGACCGCATCTAAAGCCAACGAACGATTCCTGGAGGGTGGACGAGACGTATATCAAAGCCAAGGGCGTGTGGAAGTATTTGTACCGAGCGGTCGATTCAGAGGGTAACACGCTGGACTTTATGCTGAGTGCCCAGCGGGGTGGCAAGGCAGCTGCCCGGTTCTTGCGCAAAGTGCTCAAGAGTCAGCACACTCAAGCTCCACGAGTGATTACAGTGGACAAGAATGCGGCTTACCCAGTGGCAATAGACGCTCTCAAAGCAGATGAGACGATGGAAAAAGAGACCAAATTAAGGCAGGGCGGATATTTGAATAATGGGATTGAGCAAGAGCATCGATCGATTAAACGCGTTGTGAAACCGATGATGGAATTTAAGACGTTCAACAGCGCGAGAAGCACTTTGCATGGGATCGAGGCGATGAACATGGTCTGCAAAGGACAAGTAAACGGCATCAAACAAGGGGACAGTATGTCTCAAGTAAAATTTATCGAAGCGATCTTTAGAATTGCTGGTTACGAGAATGCAGACGATACCATCGTTTGTCCTTAACAAGTTCTTGCGACACAACCCCTCCTGAAAGCCCTGTAAACTCAAGGTTCTAGCTTTAGCATTGTTTATTGTTTCAATGCTACTTAAACCCGGACTGCCATAGATTAACAATCGTTCCGAATTAAAGCGTCTGCCAGAAATAGGTGCCAAGATGGGGATGATTTTCCTGATCGTCCGTCATGTTGAACGTTTACTGGCTCTGTTTCGCGATCGGTGGGGCATTTGTACTTCTGGCTGTCCTGGGTGGAATTGACGGCGCAGATTTTGGCGATGCTGATGTTCCCTTCGATCCCGATGTAGAGCTGTTGGATGCAGCCGATTGTCCTCAGCAAGCTTCTATCTACCAGCAAAACTCTTGGTCTTCCGCGCTCCGTATCTTCAGTAGCCTCAAGTTTTGGACGTTCAGCATTTGTTTCTTTGGGCTGACCGGGCTGGTATTATCCCACCTTTCTTTTTCTGTGGCTCCACTGGTAGTAGCGATCGTTTCCATCCTGATGGGCATCCTATGCGGAGCTCTCGTTGCAGGTAGTCTGCGGGCATTACGCCAGCAAAAATCGAATAGCCTGATTCGGTCTGATGATTTAGTGGGATTAACTGGAACGGTCGAGCTACCGTTTGACAAGGAGAGTCGCGGGAAGGTGCGGTTACAGATTAAAGGGAACTTGATCGATTCGATCGCCTATACCAGTGACGATAAATCCTTGAACGTGGGAGACCGAGTGCTGGTTATTGGCAGAGAGCAGAATCGCCTGTGGGTTGTAGCCGCAGAGAGTTTAGGTGAGGAGGATAAGAATCTGGGATAGAGGGTTAAACGAGTACTGAACCAGTGATAGCGCAGCTTCTTAGAAGCAGTGCTAGTACATCAAAAAAGAAGCGATTTTTCCGATTTAATGAATAGATAGCAGAATGTGATGAGCAAACAATTTACTGAACCTAGATATCAATTCAAAGCAGCACAGACATCGGAAGGTGTAACCGTTGAAATTGCTCAGGCGAATATCGGAGGAGAGAATCGAACAAACGACTCATCCTCTTTGCTGTCGATGGCTCCGCTGTTTGGACTATCTATCCTGGGAGCCATTCTGTTTGTCTGGTTTGTCAAATGCTTCATGCAGATCTGCAATCCCAACGAAATCTTAATTCTATCGGGGCGTAAGCATCGAACCAAGGAAGGGCAAGAAGTTGGCTATCGGGTAATTTTTGGCGGACGCACGATCGTCATACCCATTCTGGAAACCGTGACACGGATGGACTTGACTACGATGCCCGTTCCGGTAGAAGTCAAAAATGCGTATTCTAAGGGCGGTATTCCGCTGCGAATCCAGGCGATCGCCAATGTCAAAGTATCTAGCGATCCGGTTGTAGTCGGCAATGCAATCGAGCGGTTTTTGGGACGCGATCGGTCTGAAATTTCCCGTGTGGCGCGCGAAACCCTGGAAGGCAACTTGCGGGGCGTTGTTGCCATGCTCACGCCGGAACAGATCAACGAAGATCGACTACAGTTTGCTGAACGTATGGCTGGAGATGTGTCGCGGGATCTGGCAAAACTGGGCTTGCAGCTGGACATTCTCAAAATTCAAAGCGTTGCTGACGATGTGGACTATCTCAGCTCGATTGGACGCAAGCGCATTTCTCAGATTGTCCGAGATGCCGAAATCGCGGAAGCGGAAGCAATGAGCCAGGCAGAGCGGATTGAAGCAGACTGTCACCAGCAGGCAGCGGTGGCAAAATCCCAAGCACTGGCAGTCATTCAGCAGAAGCAGAACGAGCTACGCAAAATTAAGGCAGAACTGGAGCAGCAGGCACGATCGGAAGAAGAACGAACCAAAGCTGCCGAAAAGGAAGCCCGTGCTCGTGCGGAACAGGAGCTTCAAACGGTTCGCGCTGAACTGGAGCGGTTACGTCTGGAAGCGGATCAGGTTCTTCCTGCTGAGGCGGAGAAACAGGCAAAAGCATTGCAGGCAAAAGGCAGTGCGGCTCAGCTTGCAGAAAATGCCAAAGCAGCAGCACTGGTCAACGATATGCTGTCCAAAGTGTGGCAGGAAACGGGAGTCGATGCGGCAGAAGTCTTTCTGATTCAGCAGATTGAGATGGTGCTGCAAGAAGCGGCAAAAATTCCAACTCGGTTGAATCTGCAACAGGTGAGCGTAATCGACAACGGTGACGGCAAGGCACTCGCGAGCTTAATCAACGTCTATCCCGAAGTTGTGCGTCAATTCCTCGATCGCGTTGATCAAACTTTGGGCATCGATGTCGCCGCTACGCTAAAACATCGCAACGGTTATAACGGTCATAAGGGCCATAAGGGTTACAACGGAGAACAGTCATGATTGAGGCACTCGTCGCTTTACTGGCAATTTTAGGAGCGGGAACCGGAACCGGATTTTTCGTCATTCGCAACCTGTATTACATCTGCCAGCCCAACGAAGTGCTGATTTTTGCAGGCAGTTCTCACGAGCTTGGCGACGGTCGTAAGGTGGGGTATCGCCTGGTGAAAGGCGGCAGCAGTGTGCGAGTTCCGCTGTTAGAGCGGGTGCTGCGCATGGATTTAACCAATATGATTATTGATCTGCGTGTATCGAACGCCTACTCCAGAGGCGGCATTCCGCTGACGGTGGAAGGGGTAGCAAACATTAAAATTGCGGGGGAAGAACCTGCGATCCATAATGCGATCGAGCGTTTGCTGGGGAAGAGCCGCCAGGAGATTGAACAAATGGCAAAGGAAACCCTGGAAGGGAATCTGCGCGGCGTATTAGCAAGCCTGACACCAGAGCAGGTGAACGAAGACAAAATTGCGTTTGCGAAAAGCCTGCTGGACGAAGCTGAAGAAGATCTGGGCAAACTGGGACTGGTGCTGGATACGCTGCAAATCCAGAATATTTCCGATGATGTGCGCTACCTCAATTCGATCGGGCGCAAACAACAAGCAGATATGCTGCGCGATGCCCGGATTGCCGAAGCTAAGGCAAAATCTGAATCGTCAATCCAAACGGCTGAGAACGAAAAAATTACGGCACTGAGCCGGATTGAGCGTGATACCGGGATTGCAAGAGCGGATGCCGATCGCCGAGTGAAAGATGCCATTACCAAACGCGATGCCGTAATTGCAGAAGCCCTGGCAGAAATTGCTTCAGAACTGGTGCGGATTCAGGCTGAAGTGCCTGTCCAGCACGAGCGGATCAAGCAGGTTGAACAACAACTCCAGGCTGATGTTGTAGCCCTCGCAGAAGCAGGCTGTAAGGAAGCGATTGCCCGTGCGCAGGGGAATGCTTCCCAAATTATCGAAGAAGGGAAAGCAAGAGCTGAAGGAACCCGCCGTCTGGCAGAATCCTGGCGATCGGCTGGACCCAACGCCCGCGATATTTACCTGCTTCAGCGACTGGAAACCTTGCTCAAAACGCTCACCGAGGCTGTACCGGATGTCGTGGTGCACAATCTGACAGTGATTGATGCTCAGGGCGGCACGACAGCCACTAAACTCACTGCCTTTATAGAGCAGTTCCGGCAAACGACGGGCGTTGATTTATCAGAAACTCTACAACGTTTGACGAGTTCTCAGCAGCTTCCTTCAGAGCTCAGTACGGGACAAAAACTTGCACAGGAAGAGCAGGAAAGGGTTTCATGAGAATTACCACATTCCAACTATGAAACCCTATGAATCAGATTACTCGAATCCAGTAAACCTTGCAGCCTATCTGGGTTGGCACGGTGCACGATCCAGCTTTTTAGCTCTCTTTCTAGTCGCGGTTTTTAGTGGTGCATTAAACTAATGTGGGATAGGTAGCAATGGCGTGCCAATTCTATGCTCGCGTCGTTAATCCAAAACCAGGAGGGGAACGATATCATTGCTTATGGCGGTGCGACCTTTGTATTGGCTCTCATCCAACACAAACTCATTGATGAGATTTATTTGTTTATTAATTCAGTTGCAATTGGTAATGGAATGGCTATTTTCAGAGAACTTGACCGTAGACAAGATTTGACATTAGTAAAATCAACATCATTTGAATACGGTATTGTTGCTCTGAATTACGAGCCGAAACGCAGTTAGGAGATATGGAAAGTGGACAGCTTTCATATCTTTTACTCAATCTAAACTGTTGCAAATCTCTAATTAGATTGGATGTTAGACTGAACTTCGCTCAACCGACGCTTTAGGAAGCGGCGCTCACTGTCATTTGTCACCAATTCTAGTGCTCGCCTATAGCTCTGGGTCGCTTCCTCTGATGCTCCGACACGCCGTAATAAATCCGCACGGGTGGCGTGAAACAGATGATAGCTGTCAAGTTCTGGGGCAAGGCTATCAATCAGTTCAAACGCCGCTTGAGGACTATCTGCCATCGCGATCGCCACCGCTCGATTCAAGGTCACAATGGGTGAAGGCTGCAGGCGTTCCAACACCTCATAGAGCCGCACGATTTGTGCCCAATCTGTTTCTTCGGCTCGTCCAGCCTGGCAGTGCAGGGCGGCGATCGCTGCTTGCAGGGCATACACTCCCGTTCCACTGCGTAGGGCTTCTTCCACCAAGGGCAAAGCCTCCGCAATTTGTTGGTGGTTCCAACGACTCCGATCCTGATCTTGCAACAGAATCAGATTGCCAGCTTCATCCAGACGGGCATCGCGCCGCGAGTCGTGCAGCAACATCAGTGCCACCAGTGCTGTGACTTCAGACGGGGGTTGGGGTGACATCAATTGCCGCACCAGTTGTCCCAGTCGAATCGCTTCAGTGCAGAGGTCCGCCCGCACCATCGAGTCTCCTTTCGTCGCGGCATAACCTTCGTTAAAGATGAGGTAGATTACTGCCAATACTGCCTCTATCCTCGGATATAGATCAGTTATGTCAGGCACTTTGTAGGGAATGCCTGCGTCTCGAATTTTGCGTTTGGCACGAACTAGTCGTTGCGCCATCGTTGCAGTAGGAACCAGAAAGGCGCGAGCAATTTCGTCAGTTTCCAGTCCACCGAGCATTCGTAGGGTCAATGCCACCTGAGTTTCGATCGCTAGTGCCGGGTGGCAGCAGGTGAAGATTAATCGCAGGCGATCATCTCCAATTTCATCGCTGTCGTAGGTTGGTTCTTCGCTCGATGGAATCAACCCTGATGCCGCGTACCAGTCTAGTTTTTCGGTCAGTCGTGTCCGTCGTCGGAGGCGATCGATCGCCTTGTACCGTGCGGTTCGGATGATCCAGGCACGGGGAAGATCGGGAATACCACTGGTTTCCCACTGGTTCACTGCTGCTGCAAACGCCTCCTGTGCGGCTTCTTCAGCCAGATCAAAATCTCCTAGCAGCCGAATCAGGATAGCAACAATGCGTCCCCATTCAGTTCGATAAATCGAGGCAATTGCTTGAGCAACATCTGATTTTGGAGTTGAAGCCATACCTGTCATAAAAAGACACAAAGTTTTTTTAGCAAGGTGTCGATTTGAGGAGTTCTCGTTCGACTGAGTAACAAAGGCAGTAAGGTTCAATTGTACTAAATAGAAGTTTTTCAACAAGATGTCGATTTGAGTAATTCCCATTCGACTTAACTACAAAGGAGGCAACCCAATGAAATATTTGCTGCTGATATATATGGACGAAACCGCCATGAGCGACTCTGAGCGAGAGCATTGCTACGTGGAATCTGCCCAAGTCGCCCAGGATCTCCATACGAAGGGACAATTTGTGGCAACGGCTCCACTCCATCCTGTGGCAACCGCAACCAGTGTTCAAGTCCGTGACGGCAAATCACTGGTGACAGATGGACCGTTTGCCGAAACCCGCGAACAATTGGGCGGATTCTTCCTCGTTAATGCTCAGGATTTGGATGAAGCCATTGCGATCGCCACCCAAATCCCAGGTGCAAAAGTCGGTACCGTCGAAATCCGTCCTGTAATTGAAGTTGCGGGACTACCAGCACAGTCATGACCGTCCTCAACCGCTTGAACTTAAGGAGAACCTTCATGCAAAACAATCCCAAAATCACTCCCTGTTTATGGTTTGATGATCAAGCCGAAGCAGCCGCTCAGTTTTATACGTCAATTTTTCGCAATTCCAAGATCGTCCACATCAGCCGATATGGAGAAGCAGGGCAGGAAATTCACGGAAAACCAGCCGGAACCGTTATGACCGTCAGCTTTGAACTAGATGGTCAGCCGTTCACAGCGCTGAACGGAGGTCCGGCCTTCAAATTTAACGAGGCAATTTCCTTCCAGGTCTCTTGCGATACCCAGGAGGAAGTGGACGATTACTGGCAAAAACTGTCTGTAAGTGGGGATGAAACCGCACAGCAATGCGGCTGGCTCAAAGATCAATATGGCGTCTCGTGGCAAATTATTCCTCGCATTCTCATTGAATTGCTCAATCACCCCGATGCGGCAACATCTCAAAAAGTTACAACTGCCATGCTGCAAATGAAGAAGATCGAAATTGATGAACTCAAGCGTGTCGCTGCGAGTTAGCGGTTCCTTCGGAGTTGCGCTTTGCGCTAATCAGCACACCAAACCCCTAGCAATTCAACTTAAAACCACTCAACAGGAGATTTCACAATGAAAGTCATGGTCATCGTCAAAGCAACCCAAGACTCCGAAACTGGCATCATGCCAAGCGAACAGCTTTTGACTGAAATGGGACAGTACAACGAAGAATTAGCCAGGGCCGGTATCTTGCTAGCTGGTGAGGGGCTTCATCCTAGCTCAAAAGGGGTGCGAGTTCACTTTTCAGGAACGGATCGCACTGTCATTAAGGGACCATTCACTCCAGCGCAGGAACTAGTTGCAGGGTACTGGCTGTGGCAGGTGAACTCAATTGAAGACGCGATCGCTTGGGTGAAGCGCTGCCCTAACCCAATGCCAGGAGAATCCGAGATTGAGATCCGTCCCATATTCGAAGCAGAGGATTTTGGTGAAGCCCTGACCCCCGAATTAAGGGAGCAGGAAGACCGCATTCGTGCCCAGGTTGAAACGCAACAGCAAGAGTAACTTCATCAGCTGCCGCGCAAATGATGTTCACGCGCGAACGATCAGCTTATCAAAACGCAGAATCAATTAAGAAAGGAGAAATCAATGCAATTCAATCCTTACCTGATGTTCAACGGCAACTGTGAGGCAGCGTTCAAGTTCTACGAGCAATGTCTCGGCGGCAAAATCACTATGATGATGACTCACAAAGAAGCACCTTCCGCAGAAGAGGTCTCACCGGAATGGCATGACAAAATTATGCACGCCTGTCTTGAGTTGGACGATCGCCTCTTAATGGGATCTGACTGCCCACCCGGATATTTTGAAACCCCTCAAGGTTTCTACGTGCAGGTTAGTGTACCTGAACCATCCGAAGCAGAACGAATTTTTCACGCTCTGGCAGAAAACGGCAAAGTGAAAATGGCGATCGCCCCAACCTTCTGGTCAGTTCGCTTTGGTATGTTGGTCGATCAGTTCGGTACACCTTGGATGGTCAACTGTGAGCAGGTTGTTTGACCCTCTTACCGCCCTTCACCTCTAGTTTCACAGACTGTCCTACAACACACTACACAGGAGAAACCATGAGTACTCAAATTTTCGTCAATCTACCTGTCAAAAATCTCAAGCAATCGATCGAGTTTTTTACACAACTCGGTTTTCAATTCAATCCTGAATTTACCGACGAAACGGCCACTTGCATGATTGTTTCTGAGAACATCTTCGTGATGCTCTTGACTCATGAAAAGTTCAAGACGTTCACGCCAAATGCGATTTGTGATGCTACCCAAAGTACCGAAGTGCTGGTATGCCTATCGGCTCAGAGCCGAGCAAAAATAGACGAGATGGTTCGTCAAGCAGTCGCCTTTGGTGGCACAACCTATAAAGAGCCGCAAGACCATGGATTTATGTATGGTCATGGATTTCAAGATTTAGATGGTCATATTTGGGAACTGGTTTACATGGAACCCAGCGCAAGCGATTAAGCTGAATCTACCCAGAAGGTATAGGTGTAAGCTATCACAGCAACATAGCTTTTGATCTGAGTTCAACCATTACACTATGGAGATCTGCATGATTCAAAATGCAATTGCACATCCAGAAATCGTTGGAAGAGACGAATGGCTGTCTGCTCGTAAAACATTGCTTGAACATGAGAAAGAATTGACCAAGCATCGCGATCGGATCAACGTAGAACGACGCAGACTACCAATGGTCAAACTTGAGAAGGAATATACCTTTGAAGGGTCAAATGGTTCTACCAAACTCGTTGATTTGTTTGAGGAACGAACCCAACTGATCGTCTATCACTTCATGTTTGCTCCAGAATGGGAGAATGGCTGTATGGGTTGCACAGGCTACGTGAATGCCTTGGGTGATCTGTCAACGTTGAATGAGCGTGACACAACCTTCGTGCTGGTCTCCCGTGCCCCATTCCCCAAACTGGAAGCCTACAAGAGGCTGAAGGGATGGACGGTTCCCTGGTATTCCTCCTTTGGCAGCGATTTTAACTACGATTTCCATGTCACGCTAGACGAAAACATCGCGCCTATTGAATACAACTATCGGGACAAAGCGGAGTTAAAGAAACGAAATGGACCGAATGTAATGCAAGGCGAGAGTCACGGACTCAGCGTTTTCTTCCGCTTGGGTAACGATGTTTTCCACACCTACTCGACTTACGCCCGTGGCGTTGAATCTCTGACCGACGCCTACAGCCTGCTGGATATGACTCCCTACGGACGGCAGGAAGACTTTGAAGACTCACCACCTGGGTATCCGCAAAAGCCGACGTATGGATGAGACGCGGCACTTCTACGCCAGTTTTACTGCAATCTGAATCCTCCATCATTCATCACAAGGAGACAAAAAATGGAAACTACGCAAACTCAACAAACTTCACCTATGCCTGCTCAACCTCAAAAAGAACATCAGTGGCTCCAGAAACTCATCGGTGAGTGGACCTATGAAACCGAAGCGATGATAGGACCCGATCAACCTCCCGTAAAATCAACGGGAGCAGAAACTGTGCGCTCACTGGGTGGACTTTGGATATTGGCAGAAGGACAGGGCGAGATGCCTTGCACTGGTCATGCAACAACGCTAATGACCCTCGGCTACGACCCACAGAAGCAACGTTATGTGGGCACCTGGATCGGCTCAATGATGACGTATCTCTGGCAATACGAGGGTGAATTAGATGCAGGGGAAACCGTGCTGACGCTCAACTCTGATGGACCTGTCATGACGGGTGAGGAGAAAATAGGAAAGTACAAAGATGTGATCGAGTTCAAAAGCGATGATCACCGGGTATTGACCTCCCATATGTTGAGAGATGACGGGCAGTGGCAGCACTTCATGACCGCCCATTATTGGCGCAAGCAATAAGACGTATCGTTCCGTTGATGAAACCAAGTCCTGCACAACGACTGAGCCAAAGCATGGCATCCGGCATAGCTCGAAATAGTTGCTGGTAGTTGAAGATGCGATCTGCTTTAGCAGATATCTCTTCGAGATCGCTTGTCATTCCCATTAGCCAGGACACCACAAGCGCTACAACAAACGGAAAAAACATCCATGCGATGCCCAATATTATCTGCCATTTGGGTGTCGCGTGGATCTTTCGTTTCCATTGAGGAAGATACAGGAGACTACGAATCACCAATGCTACACCAATGGCTGTTAACATTGCGAGACTGATAGCTGGCACTGTTTGTTGGATCCGTTTTATTGCCTGCCAGTCGTCTTCCAGAAACTGTTTAGATCATTGGATATTTGAGTCCGGCAACCTATGCAGCGTCAGCCTTAAAACAAACGTTGCTAAAACCTATGCTCCAGCACATCGTTATTGATCTGGTTGCGCTCATAGAATTCTCGGCTCTTACTTTCTGGCTGGTGGCGCGCAAGCTGAAGTGAATGATTAAGGTTCGCTTTATTGATTAATTGGGATGATTAGCGTTCGTAAAGATATCAATGCTCATATATTTTTTCTGTATCACCATCCAGCCAATACCGTTAAAATCTTCATCATGGAAATTCTCATTAACTTTGCCACACTTCGCCGAATACTTTCTCTTCTGTCAATTCCTGAGATAAAACAGGAGATATGAACCAGAGGAGAAATAAGGCTGTAAAGCTAATCACCGCGATCGTCACATATTTTGCTGACTAGAAAAGTGAGCCATCATTGTTTTAATTTCTACTGAAATTAATCTGAAATTTCTGAGACTGCGTACATTATGGCTGATATTTTCTTCAATCTGTTATCGAAATGCTAACCGAAATATCTTTTTAAGATCTTTTTAAGATAGGATCAACGATCGCATTATTAGCCTCAATGTCATCAGGGTGAGGAGAATAATACCTGGGACTAAGATACCAGATTAGACAATATAAATCAGCCCGATCGTCAAACTCTGGCTCTAGCGGATAAACTGCATCACAGGCTTCATAAATGGTTTTTGCGACACAACCTGCTGGCTTGCTTTAATAATCTTTAGGGATTGGTTCTCTTCCAGGTGTAGTCTAAACTTACCCCTGTTGAAGTGCGGAACGCTTCCTAAATTCCTTCAAGCGAGTATCTTCTAGCCCCTTAAGCCGGCTGTGTCGAAAAATTGGTGAATAGTAAGGTAAGCCTAGCGTATATCCTATTATGGTTAAGAAATATTTGCGCTTTCTGATTTACGGCTCTCTTGGATTAATCACTGCGCTTTACCTCAGCGGATGTGAAGCTTCGATTCCAAAAGATACGCAAGTGTATGAAGTAAACGGTGCCAAGGTCTGCGATTATCAACAGCGCACGCCTGCCTTCCAAGACGATTGTAATAACAACAATGGTTCTTCTGGCTACTACTACAACCCCGGTAGCTCCACCATTTTCTACCGCAGTGGAACTGGAGATCCAGTTGTTGTGGAACGAAATGTTCCTCGATATCAAACGAACACAGGCGGTACAGTTCCTCTAAAAGCCCCGGTCATTACAAATCAATCCGGTAGTCCGTTGATGAACGGCGATTCGGTAATCACATCAACTTCAAGGAGCACTTCAACAACGATCAATACAACTCCCGTTCGTTCCACCGCCTCATTTGACGCACCGGGCGTTGGCAGGGTCAATGCTGGAAAAACAACCAGTGCCAGTCGAGGACTCAGCTTTGGTCGTAGTGGATCTAGAGGAGTTGGAGGTTAGACATGAAATCACTACAGGATGCTCTAAGTAGCCAATCAAAAAAACAGTTCTTCGATCGCTTATCTGAGGAAGCGTATTCCAATCTTCCCGCTGACGTTCTAACTTTGTTCGAAGGAAGCGACAAAGATCATCGACCCTATCTTGTCTTTGACCCGCTGGTAGTCAGTTCTAATTTCTGTCAAGCCATCCGAAAAGCGGCTGAAGAATTTTGGGCACTTTCCACGTCAACCGCTCAGATTTTCCAAAATTTGACAGATATAGAAATTTTAGAATGGGGTTATCCTGAGGATTATGTTCCTCAGTTCCTGGCATGCAACACTCCCGCTTTAGAAATGCGGCTAGATATTGCTGTCAATCCCATCGCTTTCAGTCAAGGTCAGTTTCAGCTAAGCGACTTCAAAGTACTGGAAGCGAACGCTGCGACACCGGGATTCTGGGCAGAGACATTCGTGTTCAACACGCTGATTGCCGAGCATTTTGGATATCAGTGTCCAAACAAACACTTGGGAGAGGTTCAGACCCAGGACTTTGTTCAGTACCTTAAGAAGGCTTTCCCAAGTTATCGACACGGGAAGGATGTGGTCTACTTTTCCTTTCCGTATGCTGGAGCGCATGAGGATATTCTGTCGTTCGATGCCAGAATAGGATACTTCCAGCAGCTTGGCGGCAAGGCTAAATTTCTATACACTGAGGACTTGGTGATTGAAACAGACATCGCCAAAAACGTTGCCCTGAAGACACCGGAGGGTGATGTCGTTCAATACCTGTTTCTTCACTATCCCAACGAATGGCTAGTTGAAGATACGGGTGAAATGGTTAGCGACCATGACTTTAGCACCATTCCTGCGGCAAGACCATGGGACTATCTTCAGCAGCTTGTGCTGGAGCATCAGCTTTATCGGGTGCCGCCCATCCGGTCTGAAGTCATTCAAAATAAAGGTTTCTTCGCATTCCTGTGGGAAGGCGTTCACTCGGATCGCTTTGATCCGGACACCCAACACTGGATCAAAACGCTCATTCCTCAAACCTACTGCACCTATGAAGAGGCAAAGTCTCATCAGCTAGGACAGGTGTGGGAAAAGCCCATCTACGGTCGAGAAGGGGCAGGGATTGTTCTGTGGGAGGACAATGAAGCAGTGATCGATACCTATGACCCCAGCTTTGATGATAAGGACTGGTATAAGAACATGTTGGCGGTTTATCAGGAGGACTGCCCAATGCCCACTTACTCGTTTGAAGATGAATCGCTATTGCTGATGTTTACCGTTTACCTGTCATCAACAGGTCGAGCCACAGGCATTGGCTGTCGCGCTGTACCGCAATCTAAACGGGTAATTGATGCAAAGCAGGGCTTGTGGATTCCCGTTGCCCTGTAACCTCATCCCTCCGAGTTCACTCCAATGAACACTCATCACACCCCTCAACCGCTATCTGATACTCAGACCCAAACGATCGCTACGGCGGTTTGTTATAACTGGTTGCGGGTTTTGCATAAAAGTTGATAGGAGAGATTGAATAGCAAGGCCAAGTTGAGCTTTTAAAGGAACAGAACGATCGATTAGGATCGATTTCCTGCTACTCTTGCCCATATTTCTGACTTCAAAGCACGACAACTCTGAGTCTCTATTGCCGAGACCTCAAAAGGGATGAATGACAAATGGGTTAACCCTGGCAGAAATGCCGCAGATTGATCAGAGTGTAAGCCAGAGTTTTCAAGGCATAGTGCAACTTGCTGATCCGCTCGAAGCGCAGCAATAAGCGCTTGAATTTATCCTCCCAAGCGAAGACTCGCTCAATGGTGCGAAACCGTTC
>NZ_JAMPLI010000045.1:0-41538 GCF_039962475.1 Leptolyngbya sp. GB1-A1
GAAGTAATCTCAAGTCGTCTTTGCTCTCTTGAATGTTGATTTTGCAAACGCCAACCATACTCGTTAGCCCTCAATTCTCCTCCTCCCATCTGTAGCATATAAAAATTGAATCGGTATGAGGAAGGTGTTCTAATCCCGATCGCAAAAAGCGCAGCCTGAAATTAATCTCTCAGTTGAAGGATTCTAGACTCACCCCATTTATCCGATAGTGATGGTCTACTGTCGCTTGTGAGGTGGGCTTGTGAAAGCACTGCTGCTGGTCAACCGTCAATCGCGCCACGGAAAAGACAAGCTAGAGGAGGCGATCGATTATCTGCGCGAGAGCGGGCTGGAATGGATTGAGGCGACGCCCAAAAATCCGGGCATGATTGCCAACCTGATTCGACAGCATCAGGACAGCGTGGACTGTGTGATTATTGGCGGCGGCGACGGGACGCTTAATGCTGCAATCCCCGGTCTAGTCGAGACGCAGCTCCCCCTCGGAATTCTGCCGCTTGGAACTGCAAACGATCTGGCCCGGACTCTCAACATTCCCACCACGCTCGCCGAAGCCTGCCAGATAATTACTGAACGAAAGATCGAGCAGATCGATGTGGGTTGGGTCAACGGCAAATATTTCTTCAACGTTGCCAGCATTGGCTTGAGTGTGCAGATTACGCGCAAACTCAACAAAGACACCAAGCAAAAATGGGGCGTTTTCGCTTATCCGATCGCCGCAATCCAAGCTCTAAGGCATTCGCGTCCCTTCTGGGCTGAACTGGTGCTGGATACCGGAGAACATCGACGAGTTAAAACCATTCAGATTGCCGTTGGCAACGGACGATACTATGGTGGCGGAATGACCGTTGCCAGCACTGCAACAATCGACGATCAGCAGCTTGATGTCTACAGTCTGAACCTGAAACATTGGTGGCAGCTTTTTGCGATTTTGCCAGCTATGCGATCGGGCGATCAAACAAGCTGGTCGTTTGTCGATGGTTTCTCCTGCCGCGAGGTGAAAGTGCAGACCCGCCGACGTTTACCGATTAATACCGATGGGGAAATCACAACCCAGGCTCCCGCTCATTTTCGCGTCGTGCCACAGGCGTTAAAGGTGTTTGTTCCATCGGTAGAAAGTTCGAGCTAATTGTCTTCGATTTGCTTTACAGGCACTTCGATCGCCGTCACATCCACCGTTCCAGGCAGGGTAAGCCGATGAAAATGCCGTTTTTCAACCTGAAGCGGTTCGCTACAGCTTGGACAACGGAGCTGAGTGCCGTTAATTGCGGCAGATTCGTAATCACATACCGGACAGCAATCGACGACAAGGTTTCGCTTGATCCACCAGCGAAATCCGATGAACGCCAGTAAGGGCGTAACGACAACTAAACCAGCCAAAACAATAACAGACTTGACCACCCATCCCAGCCCGATCGAACCCAGTAGCCAGATCAGTGCCAGGAGGGTTAGCCAGAAGCTAAATCCTGAAAAATTAAATTGCAGGCTTTTCATGCCGTTTTGATTCACCTTAACCTCCTGCCCTTGCCCAGCTTAACCCACCCCAGTTTGCCAGTTTCAGTAAGCGGCAGCATCTTTCAGCCGGGGTAACTTCTTCCAAAATAAAACATCCTGGTTGCGATCGCAGAATTGCGATGGGGGAATCTAACCTTCCTGTACGAGCGCATAAAGCTGGCGAGCGAAGGCACGGCGACCGAACTGCTCCAGAGTTTGCTGACGTAGCCACATTCCATCACAGCGACGATGTAAACCCGTTTCCCCAGCGGAACCACTCCCCTGGAGCAGCGCAATACAGGCATCTGCAACTGCATTGGAATCTCGGTGAGGCACTCGCCAGCCCAGCTTTCCATCCTGCAACGGGTCAGCCGATCCATCCGCATCCCCTGAAACTACAGGCACACCACAAGCCATCGCTTCCAGATACACAATGCCAAACCCTTCCTGAGAAGGCATCACATAGGCATCGGCTAAACGGTAATGCTCTACTAGATCCGCTGTCGGCACAAACCCGGCAAAAATCACCCGATCGCTTACCCCCAAATCGATCGCCAACTGTGCCAGTCGCGGCTGATCGTCCCCCCGCCCAATCACCAGATATTTCACGTTGGGAATCGCTTGTACGATCGTGGGCAGTGCCCGCAGCGTTACATCCACCCCTTTGTAAATATCCCCCGACCAAAGCCGCGCCACCGTCATGATGACCGTGGAGTTTGCAAGCTGGTAGCGTTCGATCAGCGTGGAGGCAGCCTCACCGGGTGTAAATCGCTCGTCATCCACAGCACAGGGCAAAATTTGCACTTTCGCTGGATCAATGCCATTTGCAGCACAGGCTCGATCGCGGCTATAGCGGCTAATCGTCCAGAGCCGATCGGCTTGCTGAAGGGCAGTTCTTTCCCTGGAAGCAAGGGGTTTCCAAACTTCTTTGCCGTAAGTCAGCACTGTGTAGGGAATGCCTAGCGGTTGACAGAGCAGCTTTACCAGCGGCGCAAGCTTGATATGTCCGCAAAATACCCGCTGGGGTTTGTGCTGAATCAAGGATTTGAGCAGGGCGAACGTGAAGCGTAGCCGTCCGCGCGGAGAAGACTCGTCGTAAAAGCTCTGAAACGAGAGCTGAGGCAGAGATAAGGGTAAGTCTGTAGGACGATCGCGCAGCAGCAGCACTTGAGCAGGCGGCAAATCTGTCTGGGCAGAATAGCTCTGCAAAATGTCCTGAACGTAAGACTGAATGCCCCCCTCCTGTGAGAACACTTCCAGAAAGACAAATAGATACGGTGCAGCAGTCCGATTTCGGGTGTCAGAAGCTTGTGGCTTGAGGGAGAGGCGCATAGAAGCGATCGACTTAGGCTTTTTGTTCGCCTTTAGTATCGACAGATTACCTGTGAAACTCACGCCTTGTGGCAGTTTGATATTTGCCTAATCCATTTTCCGAATTAATACAAAACACCTGCGCTCTTGTTAAAACGGGGTAAAACCGCTCAGACCAGAACACAGGCGTTTGAATGATTTAGTTTGTAAGGAAAAACCTAGAACAAACCCAGCGTCAGGGATTTGTCGATCGGGAAGGTTGCGCCAATCCCAAGCCACAGTGTGACCAGCGTACCGAAGAGGAATACGGTGGTTGCTACGGGGCGACGGAAGGGGTTTTGAAACTTGTTAACGCTCTCGATAAACGGAACCAGCATCAGGCCGAGCGGAATTGCTGTTTGCAGCGCAATTCCAAGCAGCTTGTTCGGCAGAATTCGCAGAATTTGGAATGCGGGGTACAGATACCACTCCGGCAGAATTTCGAGCGGCGTAGCGAAGGGGTTTGCCGGTTCGCCTACCATTGCCGGGTCAAGCACTGCTAGTGCGGTGCAGCAGGCAAGCGTACCCAGAATTACAACGGGAAAGACGTAAAGCAAGTCGTTGGGCCAAGCGGGTTCACCATAATAGTTGTGACCCATGCCCTTCTTCAGTTTCTCACGAAGTACGGGATCGGCAAGATCCGGCTTTTTCAGAGTTGCCATGCTGAATGCTCTCCTTGAGGATCTTTCAGAAACGTTTTGGTCAAAGAATAACAGGATTTTCGCTAGGCTTTAGCCCAAGTCGATACCTGTCAGGAGCTGAATCAGACCGAATTAGACCTAAATTCAGAATTTATAAAGGACCGGAAATTCCCTGCTTACGAATCATCAGGAAGTGCAGCAGCATAAACACTGCGATCGCCCAGGGCAGCACAAAAGTATGCAGGCTATAAAAACGAGTCAGGGTGGCTTGACCCACGCTCGAGCTACCGCGCAGCAGCTCCACCATGGTCGTACCGACAACCGGAATCGCTTCAGGAATACCCGACACGATCTTAACTGCCCAATAGCCTACCTGGTCCCAGGGAAGCGAATAGCCCGTCACGCCAAAAGACACGGTGATCACTGCCAGAATTACGCCTGTTACCCAGGTCAGCTCACGGGGTTTCTTAAAGCCGCCCGTCAGATAAACGCGGAAGACGTGCAGGATCATCATCAGCACCATCATGCTGGCAGACCAGCGGTGAATGGAGCGAATTAGCCAACCAAAGTTCACATCGGTCATCAAATACTGCACCGAGGTAAATGCTTCTGCAACGGTTGGCCTGTAGTAAAAGGTCATTGCGAAACCAGTCGCAAATTGGATCAGGAAGCAGGTCAGCGTAATGCCACCCAGGCAATAGAAGATATTGACGTGGGGCGGGACATACTTGCTGCTGATATCGTCCGCAAGGGCTTGAATCTCCAGACGCTCCTGAAACCACTGATAGACTTTAGAGTCAGTTACCTGCTTTGTAAACATGAAACCAGAGTTCCGAAGAATATTATCCACCGTCAATAAATGTAACATAGCTAGAAGGCATATTGCATGGCGAAAACATTGACAGATCCGGGTTTCGAGGCAATTCTGATACGATAATTGTTCTATGTAAAACATAGGACTTTCCCGATTAGAGAGGGTTTCGGGAACGTTGGTTCATCCCACTCGTTAGAAAATCGTGAAGCTAGATAGCGTTACAAAAATTCATATCTTCTCTCAGTTTTTGTCATTCCCTTGTCTGTCGTAGTCGATCGCCTTGTCCGCAGTTTAAAATCTGTCCCATGAGAAAACAGATCGCGTGTGCTGGATTAGTTATTGGATTCACGATCGGATTTGCCTTCATGCTGGCAACCGTGCTGGGTGGAATGCCCTCAGCCTATGCCTTTACCGAAGAACAGCGATTAGTCAGCGAAGTTTGGCGACTGGTCGATCGCGCCTATGTCGATGATTCTTTTAACCATCAGAACTGGTGGCAGGTGCGGCAGAAAGTGCTTCAGCAGCCGCTCCAGAATCGGGAGCAGACTTATACTGCTATTCAAAAAATGCTGGGGTCGCTGGACGACCCCTTTACCCGCTTGCTAAAGCCAGATCAGTACCGCAGCCTGCAAACCAATACCTCCGGTGAGCTGACGGGCGTGGGACTCCAGATCGCCCAGGAAAATTCGACCGGGGAACTGCGCGTCATTGCCCCGATCGAAGGTTCTCCAGCAGCGCAGGCAGGAATTAAGCCTCGCGATCGAATCATTAAAATCAACGGCTATCCCACGGTGAAGCTGAGCCTGGATGAAGCAGCGGAACGGATGCGGGGTCCGGCCGGCAGTCGCGTCACGCTTACCATTGCTCAGGACGGACAGGAAGAGGCGCAGGCAAAAGATGTGCTGCTGGTGCGCGATCGAATCACGCTCAATCCGGTTTATGCTGCGCTTAAGGCAGAGTCTGAGGAGACCCAGGTGGGCTATATTCGGCTGAGCCAGTTTAACGCGAACGCTAGTTCTGAACTTGCTCACGCCATTCGCAATCTGGAACAGCAAGGCGCGAATGCCTATGTTCTCGATCTTCGCAGCAATCCGGGCGGACTGCTTCAGTCTGGCATTGATATTGCCAAGCTCTGGCTAGATGGCGGAACCGTGGTTTACACCGTGAACCGAAACGGCATTCAGGACAGCTTTACCGACGATGGATCTGCTCTGACCGATGATCCGCTTGTGGTGCTGGTAAATCAGGGAACTGCCAGCGCGAGCGAGATTTTGGCAGGCGCATTGCAAGATAACGGACGCGCCCAGCTTGTGGGAGAACGCACCTTTGGCAAAGGATTGATTCAGTCGCTCTTTAGCTTGTCCGATGGGTCAGGCTTAGCAGTGACGATCGCCAAATACGAAACGCCAAATCACCATGACATTAATAAACAGGGCATTATCCCCGATATTGTTGTGCCGCTCGACCCGATCGATCGCGATCAGATTGCCACCGCTGCCGATCGCCAGTATCAAGCCGCTGTTGATCTGTTAACTCATCATGCAGTCTTGGCAGGAGCCGCGTAATCGCGAACGGATCTATCATGATCCGCTGCATGGGGCGATCGTGCTCAACGGACGCGATCCATCTGAGGCGCTGCTGATCCATTTGATTGATACACCTGCTTTTCAGCGATTGCGGCGGATTCGCCAGTTGGGTCCGGCAAGCCTCACCTTTCACGGCGCAGAAACTTCCCGGTTTACCCATTCCCTGGGAGTTGTTGAAGTTGCGCGTCGGGTGTTCGATCGCGTGTCGAAAGACTATCCTCAGCTTCAGCCTTACCGGGCTGTGGTGTTGTGTGCTGCGTTGCTGCATGACATTGGGCACGGTCCCTTTAGCCATACCTGTGAGGAAATTTTTGGCAGCGATCACGAGTCCTGGACAAAGCGGATCATTACAGAGTCGGAGCCAATTCGCGAATGTCTCGATCGCTTTGACCCCGATTTACTGCCGCAGATTCATCAGGTTCACCGCAAACAGCATCCCGTTCCTCTAGTGTGGCAGTTGGTCACGAGTCAGCTTGACTGCGATCGCATTGATTACCTGATGCGCGACAGCTATTTTAGCGGAGCGTCCTACGGCATTCTGGATCTCGATCGAATTTTGTTGGCTCTGCGATTTGATCCGGTGACGCAGCAGATGGTCGTGGCTCAAAAGGGCATGGCAGCGATCGAGCATTATTTGCTGGTGCGCTATTTTATGTATGCTCAGGTGTATAACCATTCTAAAAATCTGGCAGCCACTTGGATTTTATCGGGAGCCTTCCGACGGGCAAAGCAGCTCTTGTCGCAAGATGAACTGTGGGCAGACCCGAATATGACTGCCTGGTTAAGCCAGGACTGTAACCAAATTACGCTTGAGCAATATCTTGCCGCTGATGATGGCGTGTTTTTTTATCACCTGCAACAGTGGCAGCACCTGCCTGATCCGCTTTTGGCTGATTTGTGCCGCCGCTTTGTCGATCGCGATTTGTTGAAAGCCTGGGATATTTCTCAGTTTGATGAATCCACGCAAAAAGCTCTGCTCGAGGAAGCCCACTCGAAACTAGAACACTTAGGCTTTGTGCCCGATTATTACGCAGGCATCTGCAAAACGGTGAGCCGGGGCTACACCCTTTACCAAAAGGGAATTAATCTACTCACCGACTCCGGACTGCAAGAAATTAGTGAACGATCGCCCCTAGTACGAACCCTGACTCACCCTTGGCAGCGAAGCTGGTTGCTGTATCCTCGTCAGTTAAATGTAAGCGAACTGATGCAAAGCATTTCTGCTTGAACGGGAATGGGGCTAAAGCGCGAATCAAAAACGAATCAAAAAACAGAATTAAAAAAGGCAGCCCTGAGACTGCCATTGAGGCAACATGCTTTCGCAGTTTGCTGCTTGAATGAGACCACCCAATCGGGGAATTTGAAGAACCAGAAGAGTTGTCTGCCCCCTGACTCCTCAACTTCGGCAGAAACTTCGCTTTCCTTAGAGTCTCAAGGTTCCCTATGGGGGAGGAATTGAGGGGGCACGGCACTTTTGATGCGTTTCAAAAACCCTGTTCGTTTCAAAAAACCTATTAAATGAAATAGTTCGTGGCTGCCAGTTTGCCCAAGCGATTGTCTCCTGTTCTAAAGCTAATTCCAGTGACTTCGGCGACCAGATCATTTTGGGCTGAGAAAGGAGCTTTGCCATCATTCACAGATAGATACGTGCGGCTGCCCACCCGGAAGAATACTGCCTCATCTGCCTTGAGTCCCTGATTGCCGCGCTTTCGCTGATCTTTGTCCGCATAAGCAGATTGGATTGCTCGTTGCAGGTTGCCCTTGAATCGTCCAGCATTGAACACACCCTTAGGCAGCGATGCCGTTTGCCGATTATTGTCAAAGTCCAGCTCAAACCGATCGCCTTGAGCCTGGTTAAAGTCAGTAATAACATCGCGTGAACGCAGCACCGAGGAGCGGAGGGCTTCTGCCTTGGTTGCTCCGGTAAACAGAAACCGATCGCCGCCTACGCCGCCCGTGATTGTGTCAGTTCCCGTGCCGCCTGTCAGTGTATCGTCTCCGTCGCCGCCCGTGATTGTGTCAGTTCCCGTGCCGCCTGTAATCGTGTCGTTTCCGCCGCCGCCTGTCAGCGAATCGTTTCCGTCGCCACCTGTCAGCGAATCGTTTCCGCCGCCCCCTGTAGTAACATCATCGCCGCTACTGCCTACGAACGTTAGGTCATTAGAGAAAGCACCCCCGATCGGTACACCTGCCAGGGTTGTCACCTGGAAGTTGCCAACCTCGTGGATGTTGTAAAATGCGCCAGTGGAAGCCGCGAAGCCAAAGCGAATCTGGTCTGGAACGCGCCCATTGACAGCAGCAACATTGAAGCTATTGATGGGAATTTCTCCGGCATCATTAAAATCGTCATCTCGGTTAAGGTCAATTCTGACCGTGAGAATTCCCTCGGCGGTTAGCTCAACCTGTGCCTTACGGCGAGCTTCTTCTCGATTGGGCGAGGGAGTATCGAGGCTTTCAACCAGTTGTTGTCCGGTGAGATATCTGTAATTATTTCCCTGGCTGCCCCGAACGGCGATCGAATCAGGGATTGCGCCCGGACCTTCGACTCGTCCTTCGGTTGGGTTGGAGAAGTTGCCAAACGAGTCAAACCCAATTCCCAGGTAGCCCCCCACCAATCCAGGAATTCCCGCATCTTCGCGGGGTGCGTAGCCCAGAGAGCCACCATTTCCGCCCGGAATAATCGTGGTCTGACTGCCATCTACCAGGAAAAAGCCAATTCCATCGCCGCCTGTGCCGCCATAAGCATAGAGGTCAAACGTGACAGAAATTCCCTGACTAGAACTAACGGGAGTTGCCGATCGAAATGGTGCAAAACCTGCCTGATTAAAAGCGGCATCTGTAAGTTTAATTGGTTGCGTAGCCATAGGAGTCAATACTTAACGCCAAAACAACATTGGTGGTAGACATTGCACCAGAGGACGTGGTCCCTATGCAGGTTTAATTAACACCGCCAAACTGGAGAAAGATTTATTAAAAACTCTCCCAGTGCTGACTTGAAATTGACGGAATTCCTGCATTTGCTGAAGCAAAGCTGGTCTCAATACAGCCTGTCATCTAACCTACTCGATGCAAGGTGTGCTTTAGGCGGATTTACTGAAGATTAATCGGGATTCTTACTTGCGTGAATTCCTGGTGAAGCCCGTAATTCTAACGAAACTTCTGTCCGTATCTTCCCTGACTTCAGGAGTAATTCTGGTGTGGGCGATCGATCGTGACCGAGCAAGGCTTGCTTCGATCGGGCGAGTGCTGTGGGTCACCAATCGGTTGATAGGTTACTTTGGGCAAAATTCTTTTGGGCGAGATTTTCCATCTGTTCTTAGCTTGTAGAGTCGCGAAAGAGTAGTGAAATGCACTGAGCTAATCCCTGTCCGTTAGCGTTAAATGCAAGATGCTCTGGCGCGAACTTGCTGCGACCAACTTCATGTCTGTGCAGCAATAAAGGGTTATCGTCTTGATTGATAGCTTGACTGTTAAACACAAAGAATTGCTTTCAATCCGCTTTTAATTAGATGAATAGCGGGCAATCAAACCTATGATTTCTTGTTTCAGTTCAAGCTGGGTTCAATTTTGAAAAATGTTTCTTTTCGAGTGGTTTTGGTAATTTACTCTTGAAATTTGGGTTGTTACACCCTATTAAATAATAATAGAAAAGCGCACATTAAGCGCAACTGGGTTAGGACGGGAAATGTGATGCGAAATAAAGGCATTGACAGATGCAAAAATAGTTTAGATGAATAAATAAATCAACCAGCAGATGAATAAGATGAATAAACAGATCCGAGGCAGAAATTAATTCTGTTTAACATTAGGAGAAACTGCTTTGCATCGTTGGCTGAACCTGCGAGAATAGGGTGACGGGGAAAGAGGAACTGCGATAGATTCAGGATTTTTTAATTTACTGATTATTCTGGGAAGAGGGTTTTAATCAGCGATCGTTGGGAGACAAGGGATATGGAATTTGATCGCCCGGAACTAAAAACTGCGGCTGACTCCCCCACACCCGAAACGGTTTCGCAGCGGGTGCAGTGGTTGCGGCAGGAGACTCCGCTGACTGCTTTGTCAGATGCAGTCCTGACCACGATCGCCTCACAGCTTCGGGTGGAATTTGTGCAGGCAAATCGGAGACTGGTGCTGGAGGACACGCCACCCGCCGCGCTGTATCTGCTTAAGTCGGGACATTTGGAGGCTTATCACACCAGTTCTAATAGTGTGGCGCGGGCAAGCAGTTTGCTGCCGGGGTCGATTCTGCATCTGAAAGAGCTATTGCTCGACCAGCCTGTAACGCAAACCATTGTCACGCTCGACGACTGTGAGCTTTGGCAAATCCCGCGATCGGATTTTTTGCAGCTCGTGCAGGACTATCCAGAGATTCAGTTAACTTTTACGCGCCAGCTTGCCGCCGAACTGGCTCAGGTCACTTCCCAGCTTGCGTTTGAGCAAGAGCGACAGACTGCCCTGCGTCCCTATCTTGTTCCTAGAGTGAGGCGGGGCATTATTGGCTCTAGTCGGTATGCTATGCGGCTGCGGCAGGATATTAAGAAGGCAACGATTGATCGTGCTCCCGCGCTGATTTTTGGCGAACCCGGACTGGGCAAAGATAATATTGCTGCGCTGATTCACTTTGGCTCTGCCGATCGCAAGCAACCGCTGATCAAAATAAACTGCGATGCGCTTCAGGTCAGCGGCACAGATCTATTTGGGCGAGCAGGCGGTAAACCCGGACTGCTGGCATGGCTGGGGCGGGGAACTTTGATGCTGAACAATATTCAGGATTTTCCCGCGCACTTAAAGCCCAAGCTAATTCGCCTGCTTGCCTCCGGGGAATATACGCCAATGCCTCGTGAGGGGGAACCGGAACCTGCGCTGCAAAAATCAGAGGCGCGAATCATCATGACCTCTGAGAAAGCAATGCCTGAACTCGATCGGCTTGCCGCTACGCGGAGTGCCGCAGCGCGGAGCGATCGCCAAAGATGCATCAAGCATTCGATCAAAGTGCCCCCACTGCGGGTTCGTAAAGCCGATATCGAAGCGCAGGTGAAATACTACATCAGCCTCTCCTGTCGAGCACGGGGACTGTCTCAACCTGAGGTCGCGCCCGAAGCTCTGCGTCGTCTGCAAGGATATGACTTTCCCGGAAACCTGACTGAACTAGAAAATTTAGTGACCAGGGCGATCGTGCAGTCGAACGGTGCGCTCGTTTTAACCGAAGAAGTATTCTGGGCAGTGAGCAGCAAGAGCAAACGGTTTCGGCTAAATTTGCTCAACACCTATCCGCGCCTGCGGCAGTTTTTGAGAAGCGAGTGGTGGCCCGATCGCATTAACTACGGATTCACACTCTGGGCATTTGCGGCAGCTGTGGCGATCGGCTGGCTGGGTCCGCAAAGCCGCGACCAAAATTTTGTGCTGAATCTGTTTTGGGCGTGGTGGTGGCCCCTGATGCTGATTCTGTTTCCATTTGTGGGACGGGTTTGGTGTGCGGTTTGTCCGTTTATGATTTACGGTGAACTGGCGCAAAAGGTTTCTCTGAAGCTGTTTCCGCGTAAACTGCTGCCTTGGGCAAGACAGCCTGCGGAGCGATGGGGCGGCTGGTTTTTATTTGGGCTGTTTGCCCTGATTCTGCTGTGGGAGGAACTGTGGAACTTAGAAAATACTGCCTATCTCTCAAGCTGTCTGCTGCTGCTCATTACTGCCGGAGCGGTGATTTTTTCGCTGCTGTTTGAGCGTCGTTTCTGGTGTCGCTACCTTTGTCCGATCGGCGGCATGAACGGTCTATTTGGCAAACTGGCAATAATTGAGCTGCGGGCGCAGCAAGGAATTTGTGCAGCGACCTGTAACACGTATCACTGCTATAAAGGCGGTCCTGCGGAGGGAGAAGGGCTGGAAACAGGGGGCTGTCCAGTTTATTCGCATCCGGCGCAGCTTGAAGACAACAGAGACTGCGTGCTGTGTATGACCTGTCTCAAAGCCTGCCCCCACCGATCGGTCGAGCTAAATCTACGTCCGCCGGGCATCGAACTATGGACAACCCATCAGCCGAGCTACTCAGAAGTTGCGCTGCTGCTGCTTTTGTTTGGTGCAGTATTTTTGCATCGTTTACCTGAAATCGCCGATCGCTTTCATCTTCCCCTCAATCTCAGCAACTTCGGCATTCACACCATTGTTTCTGTCGCAGCACTGCTATTTCCAGCGATCGTGGTTTTGTGTGCCGATCGCTTCATGCGCTGGGGGGATCGATCGCTCAAACCTCGACCTTTTCTGGAATTGGCGTATGGCTATTTGCCGCTCGTACTGGGCAGCAGTTTGGCGCACTATCTCCGCCTAGGCTTGACCGAAGCCGGACGAATTCTGCCCGTTACGGTTGCCACGTTTGGTTTAGGCGATCGAATCACCGTGCCTTTGCCCATAGTGGTGGCAGATTCGGCAGTGATTGCCTTTCTTCAGGGCGTAACGCTATTCGCTGCTGCGCTGCTGAGCGTTGTGCTGACGCAAAAAATTGCCCGCCAGCCGATTGCCAATTTGTTGTTGCAGCATTTCGCGAGCGGCGGTTTGACCGTGCTGCTGTGGCAGATTATCCTTTAGCCACTGATCGTTGGTCATCTATGCTGAATGACTTACAAATGCCTGATGACCGATCACAGCTCAATCTTTTTTGCTACTGGTGGTAGATCTGCTGCTGATTTAGATGTCAATCACTTTAATCAATCCCATCCGCAGCCGATCGTGAATCAGCCGAAGCTGCGCCAGTTCCGTCTCAGAAAATCGCAGTTCAGAAATTCCGGCTTGCAGAAGCCACTGGCGCTCAGTGGTGGTAATTCGACCAGAATAAAGAATTTGTTGAATAATCTGCTGAGGCGAAATGGAAGGGGTTGTCCATCTACCTGTTGAAGCATTCGTTGAAGTATTTACCATTGTTGAAACTCTCTAGCATCGATGGGGGTTCGTGCTGAAGCAAATCGTTATGAAGCACGTCAGTAAAACACGATACAAACCATCATATCGATCGCAAAACTTCTGACTTCACCCGAAAGGATCCTTTGCGGCGAAATTTAGACAGAGAATTGTAAAAGCAAATTATCAAATTGTTAACTCTTCAAACAAAAGCTAGTTCGTTGTCAGACACTCTTTATAGTCTGTCTTGATTCAACATTGTTTCAACGCTGATTCGACAAACGCTTATCCAAAGCTAGGAGAAAAGACTGTGGTTTATCAGATGCTTCTTGCCGAGGTTGCACCTCGCGCTGTGCAGTGGTCGCCGAGCGTGGCGATCGTGATGATTGGCTGCAATTTGTTTGCAATTGCGATCGGCTATTACGCGATTCAATATCGCGGCGTTGGACCCAAGCTGCCCGGTGAAATGCCTGCCATGTTTACTGGGTTTGGGTTGCCCGAGCTGCTTGCCACCGCGAGTTTTGGTCATATTTTGGGGGCAGGGATGATCCTGGGTTTGTCGAACGCTGGTGTTTTATAGTCGAACGCTGGCGTTTTATAACAGAGTTTGGAGCACGGTTTTCACGCCAGGGTTTTGCCTGTTGCTGCGCCCCGTCTAACGATAAATATTTGTAAAATTGAATCGTAGACATAATGCAGGATGGCAGCCATGAGGTCAGGTTGGCAGGTTGGTCGGATTTTTGGCATTCCTTTGCTGCTTGATCAATCGTGGTTTTGGATTCTGGCTTTGATTTCTTTTCAGTACGGCACGATTTGGCAGCGCGAAGGTTGGGGAGGATTGCTGCCCTGGTTTGCCGGATTTGCGATGGCGTTGCTGCTGTTTGGCTCTGTGCTGCTGCACGAGCTGGGGCATAGCTTAATTGCCCGATCGCAGGGCATCAACGTCACCTCAATCCGGCTGTTTCTGTTTGGCGGCATTGCCTCGATCGAGCAGGAATCGAAAACGCCAGGGCAGGCATTTCAGGTGGCGATCGCGGGTCCAGCCGTGAGTTTCAGCATTTTTCTTGTGCTGTCGCTGCTACGCCTGGCACTGCCCCTGCCCGAACCTGCCGAAGCCGTGATCGGCAACTTGGCAGGAATCAACTTTGTATTAGCCCTGTTTAACATGATTCCAGGCTTGCCCCTGGATGGCGGACAGGTGTTAAAAGCAGCCGTCTGGAAGGCAACCGGAAGCCGGGCACAGGGCGTTCGCTGGGCAGCTCGTGCAGGGCAGACCCTTGCCTGGACAGCAGTGATTGTGGGCATCTTTTCCTTCTTCTCAACCATGCAACTGAGCTATCTGTGGCTGGCACTACTTGGTTGGTTTGGGGTGCAGAACGCGAGTACCTACAGTCGGGTGACGGATTTGCAGGAAGCATTAGCTCAGCTCACAGCAGCCCAGGCAATGACACGCGAATTTCGGGTTGTTGAAGCCGAGATGACCCTGCGCGAGTTTGCAGACAAATACCTGCTGAACGAAATGAAACCCACTGTTTACTACGCTGCCGCTGATGGACGCTATCGCGGGCTGGTAGCTCCAGAGCGAATGCAGACGATCGAGCGCAGTTCATGGGACAGCGCAGCTGTGCAGGAATTGGTTGATCCGCTCAGTGAGATTCCTGCTGTTGCTGAAAATACTTCTTTAATCCAAGTAATCGATCGCCTGGAAACTGAAACCCTGCGCCGAATTACGGTACTCTCTCCGGCAGGTGCGGTGGCAGGCGTGATCGATCGTGGTGATATTGTCCGGGCACTGGCAGAAAAACTCAAAATTGCCCTTCCCGAAGACGTGATTAATCGCATCAAAGAAGAAGGGGCATTTCCGCCCGGATTACAGCTTCAAGAAATCGCAAAATCAGCAGGTGGCGATCGATAATGGGCGAACATCTCTCTGTCTCTCTTCAACCTCAGCCCGTGCTGACCACCGATCGACTGATTCTGCGTCCGCTTTTAGAAAACGATGCCGCCGTAATTCAGCAAGCGTTGAGCGATCGGGCCATTGGTGACACGATGATTTCGATTCCGCATCCCTATCCACCAGGAGCCGCCTCAGCCTATATCAGTCGGCAGCAATCGGCGTTTGAGGCTGGGGAAGCCGTCGTGTTTGCAATTGAGCAGGCGGCACAGCAGCAGTTCATCGGGGCGATCGAGATTCGTGAGATCGATCAAGAGCATCTTCAGGCGGAGCTGAGTTTTTGGCTGGTCGCAAGTGCCTGGAATCAGGGCTATATGAGCGAAGTGCTGCCGCCAATTTTGCAGTATGGCTTTCTCGATCTGGGGTTGAATCGGCTCTATGCCTATCACATGGCACGAAATTCAGCTTGTGGGCGAATGCTGCGAAATAAGGGATTTGTGCAGGAAGGTGTTTTGCGGCAGCGCGTTCGCAAGTGGGGCGTGTTTGAGGACGTCGTGCTAATGTCAATTCTGCGCGAGGAATGGTAGGGATTTTTGTCGTGGCATAAAACAAAAACAAGGGGCAGAAACCCCTTGCTGTAAAAATCCTTCTCAATCTAAAGCACAGCTTTATTGCACCAGATTGCCGAAGGTTTCCAGAACGCCCGACTTGAAGATCTCATACACAATGTAGGCAAACGCCGCGCCGCCGATCCCGCCCACTAGGAAGCTTCCTGCAAACTCGCTCCAGCCTTCTGAATCTTGCAGATTGCTGGGCGTTTTTGGTGTGGTAACGGTGCTAATTGGCTTTAGCGGATTTACGCCTGCATAGAGGGAAAGGCAAACGGTCAGAATGACAACCAGAACCACGGCTTCGATCAAACCGACGATATCGGAAACGCCAGTATTACGAAATTGGCTGGTGAACGCAAACGGTCCAAACAGCAGGTAGCCGTGTGCCATGCCGATTTCCAGTCCACGACGCTGAGGCGACAAACCTGCCCGGTAAGCAGGCAGATTGTTAATCAAAGCCTTCGTGAACGCAGATGAATTGATCGGCGTTGCCAGGTTGCCAATCTGAGGATCATCCGCAGGCTTAACGACCTCCATATTGGCTTTTGAAGGAACGCTTGTCATGTTGATTTGTCTCCAGAAACTGCTTTATCTATGGAATGAATGGAATTGAGAACACAATTGGAAATTAAATCCCGCTTGGATCTTCGCGCTCGATGTAGATAAATAGAAATGCCATCGCCACAGCCGGAAACACCCAACCGACGATCGGAACCAGAATAGAAGGCAAGAAAGAAGCTGCCATGCTTAAGATCTCTCCTCGTTTACACAACGAATTCCTGTGCCAAATGTACTGTGAATTGAGTGCAAAAGCCGGACTGCTAAGAAATTTTAACAACCGGGAATTTGTGATCTAGAGAGAATGGGTAGACGAGGAGGGGTGAGGGCATAGGGAGATGAAGAGGGGGGTTAAACGTCGATCGAGTCGTAGGTGAACTGGGAGAGGGGCGGTTCGATCGATCGGGCTTCGACTGTTTTTTCGCTTTCGCGCTGGGTCATGATTTCGACGCTAATAGCTTCGACCTGTACTTCTAGGTAGCCCTGGGGCAGAAATAGCTCGATGCGGTTCATCCATTGTCCAAAGCCGTCAGGGGTAAAATCGGTGAGCCAATGGGGTCCGTCTAGCAGGAGGCGGCTCTGGCGATCGATCAGCCACAACTTGACCGCTAGCTTTGCCGGGCAGTCGGGCAACTTGACCAGCACCAGCGTTGAACTGCCGCTCATCAGGTTTTCACTGGGGAGACGCAGCACGGGAACGGGCAAAGGCTCGTCGGGTGAGAGGGTTAATCCGGACGTTGGGGGAGATTGGGACGCAGTTTGCCAGAACTTTGAGGGGGTCGAATGCTTTGCGGTTCCCCCCAGGGGCGGTTCCTTTGGAGTTGCGCCTCGCGCTAACTGCTGCATCGTTTCCATTTCTTCCCAGCCTTCATCAATGACAAACTCATCGTGCGCCAGGTGTGCGTCTTCACCGATCGGCTGAGTGCGATTTTCCTGGGACAACGGTTTGGGATCAAACACAGAGGTGATTGGCGATTCAATGGCGTTGGGTTCATTGGGCTGAGCAGGAATTGTCTGATCGGTCTGGAGAGCGGCAGAAAGTTGACTGTCGCTGGCAAGGGACTGTAAGCGCGACAAAAAACGCTGCTGCAAGTTGAGCGATCGAAAGGCGATGTCTTCGGGAGCGAGGGGAGCTTCTGAAGCAGACTTGCGAGGTTTCTGGAGGTCAACGTGCTGCCAATCGAGTGCTGGATCAGTGTCGTCAATGATGGGTTTACTGGACTGAGGCGATGTGGTGCCCGTTCCATTCTGCGGCAGCCGGGCAGAAGGGGCATTTTGGGGCAGAGCGGTTTCAGTTGTTGAATCTGGCGATGCTTTGCTGACGGAATCCCTTTGAGCAGGCTCAATGCCTCTCTCGGCAACGCTAATTTCAGGAGAATGATTTGCCGTTCCTGATACCTCAGTTAGAAATAGCTCGGTAATAGAAAGGTTATCGATGACCGGAGCAGGCGTGTTTGCGGACTTCCCTGATTCTGTGGTGCTGGCTGGAACTGACTGGGATTCTTGCAGCGGTTCCTGAGGGGCAGGTTCTTGAGGAATGGTTTCTTGAGGAATGGCTTCCTGAGCAGCAGGTTCCTGAGCAAAGGTTGGCAACTCGATCGCCCGTCGCTCTTTAGTTGCTTCCTTCTGTTCAGGAGACATCGATCTCAGTTGAGGCGGCAATATCGATTGGGCAGGCTGAAACTGAACTGTTGGCGGCACGGTGGGTTGAGCAAAACCAGGCAGCTCTGAGGGCAGCGAAATGGCTTCCAGGGGCGGTAGTACGTCGGGCAAATCGGTAACGCTATTGCCGTTGCCTCCTTCGGAGAACTGCGAAGCAAACGATTCCAGCAGCTCATGCAGGTCGGTTGTAACTTTGAAGGACTGGCTGGTGATTTTCTCTGTGCCGCTTGCAGAAGTTAGCTCGACGATCGCTTCTCCCAGCACCAGGTAGGTTTCGTAGTGATGGGGAAGCGGCACCGTGCAGGTAAACGGGATCGGCAGCGCAGCCGGACTGAGCGGATAAACCAGGTCAAACAGCACCTGAGAATTTTGGGGCGCATAGAGCCGCACCCGTATCTGAAGCGGCAATTCTGGCGACTCTACGGTAGCTGAACCAATCTCGCCGCGCAGGATTAGAGCTTCGCTGCGCCGCACGACATACATTTCCTGTTCCAGATGCAGGCTGAGCAGTGGCAGGGCTTCGGACAGGATGACTTCCGGTGAAGGAATTTCGGAGCCTTCGCCCTCAGCAGAATTAAGCTGGGATTCAGCCAGAACAGGCTGCTCCGTATCCTCCAAAACCAGCGATGCAGCAGGCTGGAGAATTGGCGTTTCGACTGGCGTTTCGACCGGCGTTTCTGGGACAGCGATAAATGGGATAGCAAGGGGGGGTGATGACAAGGCAGCCGCATTCGAAAACCCAACGGAAAGGGTCGGGAGATGAGCAGCGGGTTGTGAGTCAAGTTCCCAAGCTTCCGCTTCCTCAACGATCGGCAAGACTTGCAGCTTCACGCCATACTGCCAGCCTTCGCCCATCATGTCTGCCATCAGGTCGCCTGTGCAGTAGAGTTCCCAGTCCCCCGGCTGAAGCTGGGTAAAGGGCATAATCACCACCAGGCCATCCTGATTCGTGCAGCCTGATCGCTTCTGGGTACGGCGGACTGTTACAGCATCGGTGAGGACATCATGAGCAATCCGAATTTCGATCGGGGTATTGATGCGGCTAGAGCGACCGACCACGCGATATCGCCCCTCCAAAATTTCCACCGTAGGAGATTCCAGTGGCAGCCAAGAGCGATCGCCATCCTTTTGCAGCAAAAATTCCCAGAACGCCATGTCCAATCCTCTTATGTCCCTTATGTTCGAGATGTCCGAACTAACTTTCAGATTCAGCCGAGCCTACGGAAGAAAAGATTACACGATCCACAAGGGAATTGGACTTGTTGCTGCCATTTGTTAACCAGTAACTCCCCTGCGCTCAGCAAATCGTAATCTGTTTTGCCTTCGATGAAGATTGTTGAAACAGGGCTGAGAGCTTGTCAAAGCTTGTACTGTTCCCCCTAAGGATGTTTCCGGGTTCGCGATCGTGATCCGAAAGCCCTCCTCCACAAACGGCAATGGGCGTACCCCTCTCTGATTAACTTCTGATTAACTACTGCAACGAGCGCCCTAAATATCCAGATAGTCTACACGGTTCCCCGACAAATCGCCGAAAATTACCCGCTAGCCCAACATTGGGACTCAGCCCATTTGCAGTCCTTTTAGTAATCGGCTCTGCGCGTCGCCTGACAATCCCTTTGCCTGAATCAGCACCCCAAAATTGCCCAGCCCCATCGGATTTATGAGCCCATGTAGTGCTTCTCGCCGTTGCAGAATAATTTGCAGCGTCAGATCAGGATCGGGCTGAGACAGTGCGGTAAGTCGATCGCCCAAGCCCAACGCCATCAGAAACAAGCCCTGCTGCGTGAAGCCGATCGGGTCTAGTCCTGCTGGTGTGCCGTATTGCTCCAGAGCCGTGAAATCGACATGAGCGGTAATATCTTGATGACCGATCGCCCGATAGGGGTTGTCGTGATGGGCGTGGCGATAGTAGCACTGAAGCGTCCCTGCACTGCGGGTTGGGCTGTAGTAGCGATGGGCAGGATAGCCATAGTCGATCGTCAGCAAATAGCCCTGATGGAGCCGATCGGCAACGGTATGCAGCCAGTCGATCGCTGCCAGATTGACTTCGGTGCGGTAGCCGTCTGGGTAGGGGGTCAAATCTACTCCGATCTGCTGAAAATACTCGGCAAAGCGCGGGGTTGAAAGTTCGCCGATCGTCTCTATAAAATGGGCATCAGCAAAATGGGCATCAGAGGCAAGGGCGGGATCGGGTGTCGGTTCACTGCTTACGGTGATGTAAATTTCCTGAAGCTTACCGTTTGCAATTGTCACCCGATGTACGGGAAAAGCATCGACTAATTCGTTGGAAAAGCAGCAGCCAACGATCGAATCTGAAGAAATCTCGTCCCAGGTGTGCCATGCCACTTCGCCCCAGGAGTCGATTAGGGAGCGGAGACGGGCTTGCTGTTCGGCGGCAAAGGCAGGTGATTTTTCGACAATTACATAGCGCAGCGCGGCAAAGCACTCGAAATAATGTCGATGCAGATAGCGCACGATGTCCTGTGCCAGAAGTCCTTGCCCGGCTCCCATCTCAACCAGCGTAAAGGGATTGGGGCGATCGAGCTTTTCCCACATCTGGGCAAATTGAACGGCAAGCAGTTCTCCAAAGTCTGCGCCGAGATGGGGTGAGGTGGCAAAGTCTCCCTGTGCGCCAATCTTTGACTGAAAGCGAGCGTAATAGCCGTGCTGTGGTTCGTACAGTGCCAGATCCATAAACTCTGCAAAGGTGACGCGCTGCTGCGGACTGGCGGCAATGCGATCGGCAATGATCTGACACAATGCAGGATTACTCGGCTCTAGCTGCAAGCGTCTCGTCATGCGTCACCGTCCTCCCCAGACTTGCAACACCCGTCCTCGAAGCGTTTGATTGAGCCAGGGGGTGTTAGTCGATCGCGATTTGAGCGTGCGAGAAGTCACCTGCCAGGCATGATTGGGGTCAAACAGCATTAGCTCGGCGGGCTGACCCGGCTGAATGCTTGCAGGAGATTGGTTTAATAGCTGTGCCGGATTGGTGCTAAGTGCCCGCCAGAGGGTAAGAGCAGGGATCTTTTCAGAAACGACTAACGCCTGCCAGAGCAGCGGTAAAGCCAATTCCAGTCCGATCGCCCCTGGTGGAGATTCAGCAAAAGCGACAGTTTTTTCTTCGTAAGTGTACGGACTATGATCAATCGCAATCGCATCGATGATCCCCGATCGAATGCCCTCGATTAAGGCTGCCTGATCCGCAGGATTGCCCAGGGGCGGTTCGACATGAAGGCTGGGATCGTAGCTCTGCACCGCTTCAATGTTGAGCAAAAGGTGCATCCAGCTGGTGCTTGCTGTGATCGGTAGCCCGGTTGCCTTTGCCTGCCGAATCAGATCAACGCTTCGCGCGGTTGAAACTCGCATTAAATGCACCGGAGTTCCAATTGCCGCGAGGCATTCCAGCAGAGCCGCTAAAGGGGCAGTCTCCGCGTAGTCTGGGCTTCCGGGCAGTCCTAACCGCAGGGATTCCTGGCCTTCGCGCACCACGCCATTGCCGCTCAAGGATCGATCGCAGCACCATAACGCGATTGGCTGACTCAGACCTTGGCTGTACTCTAGCAGGCGACGCAGCAGAGTCATGTTTTGAATCGGCTTGCTGTCTGCAAATCCCGCGATGCCCGACTCTGCCAATTCTGCCAGTTCCGTCATTTGTTCGCCTTTGGCATCCAGCGTTAATGCTCCCCAGTTGCGAATTTGGGGGACGGTAAATTTCTGGCACTGAGACTGAAACCAGGCAACAGTCGCGGGATTATCGACTGCAGGATGGGTATCAGGGAGCAGGGTTAAGCGGGTAAACCCTCCAGCAACCGCCGCCGCTGCCAAAGAATCAATCGTCTCCCGTTCCTCAAATCCCGGCTCACCCGAATGGCTGTATAAGTCCACCAATCCCGTGCCCAGAATTAGCCCTGACCCATCCCGGATTTGAGTATTATCCGGGTAAGAATTAATCGCTGCTTCGACCGACTGAATCACGCCATCCCCGATCAAGACATCTGCAACCCGATCGCCTCGCAGTTCCCCAGAGGGGGAATCACCCAGGGTCACAGGGTCAAGCAGGCGAACTTGTCGGATTAGCTCAGCGGTCATAAATTCGTTCCTGTGATTACCAGTCCCGTGGTTACAGTCCCGTGGCTACAGTGCCCCGGCTGCCGTCTTGTCGAGAACGCCTCCTAGATGGCTTGTGATGTTGAGGCCATGAATCAGCGGTTTGCCCTGGTTGCCGAGCGGATAGTCGATCACCGTTACGGCTCCGTTGCCCTGTTTAAAGGTCCAGAAGGTCTCAGGACCGCGATCGATCAAATAACCCAGAATTGCCTTATTCACGGCATCGTGAGCCACCACCAGTACGGTTGTCGGTCTATCATCCTGAGACTCTGGCGTTGAGGCAACCAGATCCTTCCAGGCAAGCACAACCCGATCCCACACCTGCTGAAGATTTTCGCCTTCAGGCATTTGCACGGTTTCGGGCGCGATCTGCCACTGCTTTAGCTCCCCAGGAAACTCTGCTTCGATTTCGGCTTCCAGCTTGCCTTCCCAGAGCCCGTGGCTAATTTCGCAGAGGCGATCGTCCAGTTCTAGCGTCACTTGCGGGTGATGTTGCAGAATAATTTCTGCCGTTTCTTTTGGGCGGAGCATCGGGCTGCTGAGGGCGCGATCGATCGCGACATCCCGCAAAAATTCGGCTGCCTGACCTGCCTGTACCCGTCCTTGATCATTGAGCGGCACATCGATCTGTCCCTGAAACCGCTTGTCTCGATTCCAGTTAGTTTCGCCGTGGCGCACCAGCAAAAATCTTGCACCTTTTGTGTCTTTGCGCGGCTTCGGGATCGGTTCGCCCAGATGCGCCGTCAAATTTACAGACTCAAGTTGCACTGGATCGCCTAGACCGCCTGCGAAGTTCAGTACGCTGATGCCGCAATTTGACTGGTGCATTGATTTATAGCTGTCTGCGTCCAGCCCGACTGCTGCCCCGATCAAACAGCGATTGATACCGCTATGCGCCACAACCAGAATGGTTTCACCTAAATGCTGCGGTAAAATTTCCTGCCAGAACTGCCGTGCTTGCTCATAAAGAGCTATGACCGGATAGAAATCTGTTGTGCCTTCTGGGGTTTTCATGGGCATTTTCAAATCCTTCGGGCGATCGCGCCAAAGCAAAAATCCTTCGGGAAACTGCTGCTCGACTTCTTCAAAGGTGAGTCCTTCCCATTGCAGCAAATTGATTTCCTTCAAGTTGTCTGTCAACCGCAGACTAGGGATCGGCGTGCCCTGCTTGTTTAAGCTCGATAAGATAAGCTGCGCAGTTTGCTTAGCGCGTTTGAGCGGACTGGAATAAGCCGCATCGAACTTCAAACCCTGCAACACTGCGCCGACCTGCCGCGCTCCTGCCTGCCCTTTTTCTGTTAAGTCAGACAAATCACAGTGTCCCTGCACCCGCCGCTCGACGTTATAGGTGCTTTCTCCATGCCGAACCAGAATAACGCGAGTCACCGGGGCAATCCTCCCATGCGCTGAAAATCTCTAAAGTCGCTGAACGTTAAAAGTCCTTTGCAATTCTACCGTGATCGGGACAGGAAGAATTTGTCTTGCTTCCTCCCTCTGGCTTTTGCGATCGCCACCCTTACAATGCAATTATTCAATGGAATTATTTTGTCAAATCATTTCAAAAAAATTCTGTAAATTTCTGTCCAGCGATCGGGTCTGAATCGATGAGTCAAATCAAACGGCTAATTTTAAGCGGCATTACGCTTCTGGTGGTTCTATTTTTAGGTGGTTCCCTGTTTGCCAGCTTTAGCGAACCCCAAATTACCAATCGCCTGGAGCTTTACCAGACCGATCTGCTGCTGCGAGCCAGCGAACTCAAACCGAATGCGTCAGATCCCGCCAATCTGGCTGGGGTAAAAAACACCTTACTCGGTCAAGACCCGGTTAAAACTGCGCTGGAGCAATATCAGTCTGTGCGAAACTCCGCCGCCGAAAATCTTCAGCAGCTACAGACCCGCCTCACCGTTTCTCAGGACAATCCTTTCCCCGAGGAAGCTGTCCAGTCTTCTCGTCCCACTGATCCCGACACGAGAACTACGCCTGCGCCCACGGAGCCTGCCACGATCGAAGAACAAAACAAACAGCTTCGACTCGCCGTGCTGCAGCAGCAAACCCTGATCGATCAGCTTGATCTGCGGATCGGGCTGCTTCAGGCAGAGCAAAACCACACCGATGCGGCGATCGAATCCTGGCAATCCCTTAAAGATCGACTTGCTTCCTTTCAGCCCACCGCTCAGCGTCCATCTGGTAAGGTTTCCGATAAAAATTCCACCGCTTCGATTAGAGCAATTACTCCCGTTCTGATTGGCTTATGGAATGAGCCACCCCGTTTGCTTCCTGATGCCGAATCCCAAATTCAAGCCTCGCTGGATGGTTGGTTTCGCGATCGGGCACTGCGGCGACTCTATGCCCTACAACAGCGACCCGATGCGCTGGCCGCCCTGGAAGTAACTCAACAGCAGGTGGCTCGTCAAACGCTGGTGAAGCTAACTCTTGTGGGCGTTGCTCCGGCGATCGGCGGCTCTTTGGGGATCGTGCTGCTACTGATTGTGGTTGGACGCTGGCTCATTCGGGCAAAGCAAGCTCCTGCTGAAGCAAACAGTCTGGCATGGCAGGTTCCCTGGACTGGGGAAACTGTCTGGCAGGTCTTGATCGGCGGCTTTTTCTTTTCAGGTCAGCTGCTTGTGCCCTGGGTGCTGCATCTGCTGCCGCTTAATTTTGCTGCTTTTGGACAACGGGCCCAGGCGATCAATACGCTTTGCTATTACTTACTGATGGCAAGTGCAACGCTGCTCACTCTTTATTTATCGATTCGAGCGTACTTTCCTTTACCAAAGGACTGGTTTCAGCTCAAGGGCAAACGTAACTGGTTTCTATGGGGAATTGGAGGCTATCTGGTCGCATTGCCGCTGATGCTAGCAGTTTCCCTGGTAAATCAGCAGCTTTGGCAGGGCCAGGGAGGCAGCAATCCGTTATTACAGATTGTGCTGGAAGAAGGCGATCGCGTCGCCCTAGCAATTTTTCTGTTTACAGCGGCAGTCGCGGCTCCGGTCTTTGAGGAACTGCTGTTTCGCGGATTTCTGCTGCCCTCGCTGACACGCTACTTTCCCGTTTGGGGATCGATTGCCCTGAGCAGTGTTTTGTTTGCCATCGCCCATTTAAGCCTGTCGGAAGTGCTACCGCTGACGGTGCTGGGATCAATCCTGGGCTTTGTTTACTCTCGATCGCGCAGTTTACTGACGCCAATGCTGATGCATAGTCTATGGAATAGCATCACCATGCTGGGGCTATTTATTTTGGGTCGCGGATAATCTCAACCGCAATGTCCAAATCGGTAAATCTGATACAAATTCTCTGTCTTTTTTATTTGTTCATCGCTCTAAAACAATCGTCGGAAAGTAATTCCTGGTTGATTTCTCGACTGTGCTAAAAAATATCATTTTCATTCCATCAAGTAATACGATTGGGTGAACCCGATTGTCCTCATCCTATGGCATGATGTTTATGGCTACAGATAGGGATTTATATTACAAATCCTGAAGGTGCAGTCAAAAGAGTGTCACACCGACTACCTCACTTTTAGTTCAATAAGTCACAACAGAAGCAGAGAAACTTTGCGCTGTTCATGGCAATTTGACTAAAGCTGAATTAAGCAAACTTCATTTCCTTCGCAACATTCAGATCAGTCGAATCGTCGTTTGCTAGTGGTGTGTGTTTATGGAGTGGTTCATGCGATGGAACGGTTTGTCGGTGCTCTCTCACTAACCCTATTGCTGTCTGGATTGGCAGCAGTTGCTCAGGTTTCGCCTTCTCAAACTCCCACCTCTAACTTAATTAATGCGGAAATCCTGCCTGCGCTTAAGGGCGACCTGGCTCAAGCAGATGCCGCAGTGAGCCGCGCTGAACTGGCAAATATCTTAGTCACCACCTTTCAACTTGACCCGGCAAAACAAACCGCTGCTGCCCCTGCGTTAGCAGATGTGTCGGTCTCGCACTGGGCTTACAAAGATATTCAGACGGTTGTAAAAAGCGGTATCATGACCGTTCAGCCGGGAGGAAAATTTCTTCCCGATCATCGAGTCTCTCGCGCTGAGGCGTTTTCTGTAATCGCCAAAGCATCGGGCAGTGTTCAGGATTCGGACCCGACCGCTACTGGGATTTTGGCAAACTATGCCGATTCCTATCAGGTTCCGCCTTGGGCACGCCAGCAGATTGCAGCGGCCCTGCATCGCGGATTCGTCAACATACGATCGGATCAGCGAATCGATCCCTTGAGCGTCATGACTCGCGCTGATATGGCTCATGCCCTGAGACAGTATCATTTTCAGGAGATTCCTACAGGACTGCGCCGTTCGTTTTCTAGACCAATTGGAAGCTGAACGTAACCCTGGAAAGTTTACTGGGGCTTCAGGAAACCCAAATTAAGGTTTTCAATTCCTTCACCTGAACCCTTTCCTCACCACTTATGCTGGATTCAACCAGCGCATTAAATTGTTTAAGCCTGCTTCAACTTGCTAACTTAACGATCGCTTACCTTCACTCTGGCTAGTCCCACCGCGATCGTTTCCTATGATTCCACAGGTGAAATGATGAATAGTTCATCGACACTTCATACAATTCATTCTCCCAGACGTGATCCCCTCCAGCCTATCCGTCTTTGGGTAGATACTCTTCCTGTCCAAGACCGCACCTTTGCCCGCCGCATTGCTAAGCTGATCCCGCCGCAGTGCCCGTTTGAGCGCGACATCAAGGTGTTCGGGAAAACTCTGCTGCACATTCCGCCCCTCTGCAAGCTCAACCCTCTTTATGAAGAGCTAGTCGGACTGCGGTTTCGTGCCCTCTGCTATCTGGCAGACGAATGTGGTGAAGATATTCGCCCTTACTGCTAAGCCAGATTGCCAGTTGATCCCTGGATTCCCTATTAAACCCAATTAAAATAGTTCCACTTTTGCAGGCTTTATGCCTGCTTTTTTTATCAGCTTGAAAGCTGCAAAATCTTTGCCTCCGGGGAACTCGTGATCCCCAAGGGAACTAGAGAGCTAGTGTAAAGCAACAAAAAAGGGGGCAAAGCCCCCAGAATTATGTACTCGTGCTATCAACTTTGCTTGATCAAATCAGGCTTACGCGATTGCTTCGCAGTTGCCCCTACGGGGCGATCGGTGCAAAGCTTGCTTTTTCCTGACGACAAATCTGGATCTGACCATCATCATCAACATCGGCAAAAGCAGTATCACCGTCCCGAACAGTACCCGACAGCATCGCTTCTGCAAGATTGTCTTCGAGTAAGCGGGCAATCGCTCGACGCAAGGGGCGTGCCCCATAGACGGGGTTAAAGCCCTCGGAGACCAGACGCTCCTTAAAGGCAGGCGTGACTTCCAGACCAAGATTCTGCGCTTGCAGACGAGCTGCGACTTCTTGAATCATCAGGTCGGCGATCTGAGTGACTTCTTCGCGGTTGAGCTGACGGAAGACAATGATCTCGTCAATGCGGTTCAGCATTTCAGGGCGGAAGTAAGCCTTCATGTCGTCCATCACGCGCGATCTAATCTGGTGATACTGAGCGGTTGCGGTATCTTCTGCGGTTGAGAAGCCAAGGCTGCTGCCACCTTTTTCGATCGCCTTCGAGCCGATATTCGAGGTCATGATCACGACCGTATTCTTGAAGCTGACCGTGCGACCCCGCGAATCGGTCAAGCGACCGTCTTCGAGCAACTGAAGCAGCATGTTGAAGACATCAGGATGCGCTTTCTCGATCTCGTCCATCAGGATCACGGTGTACGGCTTGCGGCGAACTGCCTCGGTCAACTGACCGCCTTCGTCGTAGCCCACATAGCCCGGAGGCGAACCAATCAGCTTGGAAACCGTATGCGACTCCATGAACTCAGACATATCGAGCCGGATCATCGCTTCTTCGGAACCGAACACGGCAACGGCGAGGGCTTTGGCAAGCTCAGTTTTACCCACGCCCGTCGGACCCGAAAACAGCAGACTGGCGATCGGACGATTGGGATCACTGATGCCCACCCGAGAGCGACGTACGGCACGCGACACAGCTTTCACCGCATCTTCCTGACCGATCACCCGCTCATGCAGAACGTCCTCTAGGTGCAGCAGCATCATCGATTCAGATTCGGTCAGCTTGCTCACCGGAATGCTTGTCCAGGAAGCAACCACCTGAGCAATGTCTTCGGCAACCACCACGGGTAGGTCAGCCTGCGAAACGGTCACATCTCCGTTCTTGAGCGCCTGAATCTGCTTTTCTAACTCCAGCTCGCGATCGCGCAACTGTCCGGCTTTGTCGAAGTCTTGCTCGGTGACAGCGGCTTGTTTGGCGGTAGTGACTTCCTTCAGCTCATGCTTAAGATCTTTAGTGGGCGAGGCTTTGCTGTTGCGAAAACGCACCATTGATCCGGCTTCGTCAATCAAGTCGATCGCCTTATCAGGCATGAACCGATCGGTGATGTAGCGATCGGAGAGCTTGGCAGCCGCATCCAGTGCCTCGTCAGAAATCGTCAGGCGGTGGTGCTGCTCATAGCGATCGCGCAGTCCGTGCAGAATGGCGATCGTTTCTTCTACAGAAGGTTCACCCACCATCACGGGCTGGAAGCGGCGTTCCAAGGCAGCATCGCGCTCGATGTGCTTGCGGTATTCGTCCAGTGTGGTCGCGCCAATCACCTGAAATTCACCTCTTGCCAGGGCAGGCTTCAGCATATTCGCTGCATTTGTACCGCCTTCGGTTCCGCCCGCACCCACAAGGGTATGAATCTCATCAATCATAAGAATGACATTCTGCGACTCGCGGACTTCCTGAACAATCCCCGTAATGCGCTCTTCAAAGTCACCCCGGAGCTTTGTGCCTGCCAGGAGGCTGCCCATGTCAAGCGAGATGATTTGCTTGTCCAGCAGAAGGTCGGGAACCTGACCATCTACGATACGCTGTGCCAAACCTTCGGCGATCGCAGTCTTGCCGACGCCAGGCTCACCCACCAGCACCGGATTATTCTTAGTACGGCGACCCAGGATTTGAATCACACGCTCTAATTCGGGCGATCGACCCACCATCGGGTCAAGCTTACCGTCTTTGGCAAACTCGGTCAGATTGCGACCAAACTCGCTCAGCATCTTGCCTATCCCCTTGGAGCTGCCCTCCATCGAGCGACGACGTGCCCCAGCCGTAGCAGGTTCGACTTCATTCATTGCCTGAAGGAGCTGCACTCTGGCGGAAACGGCATCTACGTTCATTGCTTCCAGAACTTTGTTGGCAACATTGTCACCGTCCTGAATCAGTGCCAGCAGAATGTGCTCTGGCGCGATGTAAGGCGTATCAAGCTGCCGTGCCTGCTCGAAAGCTAGCTCAAAAATGCGCTTTGATTTAGGTGTAAAGGGAATATTGACTGGGACGAAACCAGAACCGCGTCCCACAATTTTTGTGACTTCGCGTCGTGCGGCTTCCAGCGTAATCCCTAGCTCGGTCAGCAGTTTAAAGGCTGCCGTGCCTTCTACGCGGATTAAGCCTAATAAAAGCTGCTCGGTACCGACATGAGCATGACCCAGCCGACGCGCTTCTTCCTGGGCAGCCATGACAACGGCGATCGATTTCTCAGTGAAATACTCAAACATCTTGAGGTGGTTCCTGAATGGAAATGGCAACTAAATAAAGTGATAAAACTAAAGTGTCAACGTGCATCAGGTTCTGAACTGAATTGAAACGCGATCGAATCAACAAATGGCTGTACCACAGGTCAGAACCGGGAATACAAAGACCCAGTGCTCACTAGGACTGATCAGGGGCAGGGTCGGTGAGGTCTTTCAGAAAGTGATGTTGGACGACAACTAGAGCTGCGCTGACACAGCCCATAAACGAAAGGGCGAATAGCATCGACATCGCAGCACCTCGCTCTATGAAGATGTGTGTATTACTTATTACTACTGTATCGATCGAGCCGAGCTAGGGGCAGGGAGGATAACCGTAGAAGGGATGGGGGGTGGATGGATGAATGAGGAGGTGAGGGGGTGGGGCGATCAGCTTGTTTAACGCTAGGCAATCCGTGAACTCGCGATCGCCGCTTTGACCTGATTTTGCAGCATGAGTCCGTACTCTAATCCGGTGACTACTGCCTGATAAGAGGCTTCAATAATGTTGCCGGAAACACCCACGGTTGACCAGCGTTGTAAACCATTGCTGCTTTCGAGCAGGACTCGGGTTTTGGCAGAAGTTCCGGCGGGGCTGTCGAGGATGCGGACTTTGTAGTCGGTGAGGTAGAAGGAGGCGATTTCGGGGTAGAAGTTGGTGAGGGCTTTTCGCAGGGCTGCATCGAGGGCAGAGACGGGACCATTGCCTTCGGCGGCTTCCAGAATGTCTTCTTCGTTAACAGCGACTTTGATGGTGGCGATCGATTGGCTGCGCCACTGTTCTGGATCGCGAAGCAAATTGCAATGAACGTTGAAATCTTTGATCGTGAAAAACTGCTGTCGTTGTCCGAGAGCTTCGCGCATCAAGAGTTCAAAACTGGCTTCGGCGGCTTCAAACTGATAGCCTTCGTTTTCTAAAGTCTTGAGATGCTGAAGGATCTGGCGACTTTGAGGATCGTGGCGATTGAGTTCAATCCCAAACGATCGTGCTTTTGCGAGTAGATTGCTCAAGCCTGCCTGATCGGAGATGACAATCCGCCGCTGATTGCCTACCTGCTCAGGTTGAATGTGTTCGTAGGTTAGCGGGTTTCGCTCAACTGCGCTAACGTGAATTCCACCTTTGTGGGCAAAGGCAGACAGCCCGACAAACGGCGCATGATCATCGGGAGCCAGATTCACCACTTCGCTAATCAGGCGGCTCGATTCGGTGAGCTGGGCAAGCTGAGCGGGCGGAATGCAGTCAAATCCAAGCTTCAGTTGCAGGTTAGGAATTAATGTACAAAGGTTGGCATTGCCGCAACGTTCGCCGTAGCCGTTCATTGTGCCCTGCACCATCCGTGCCCCTTCCTGAACTGCGACGATCGCATTTGCCACCGCCGTGCCGCTATCGTTGTGCGGGTGAATTCCAATCTGCGGCGGGGTTTGTTCTCCGCGAATATTTTGCACAAACTGTACCACTTCCCGAACGCTGGCAGAAATTTCGTGGGGCAGGGTTCCACCGTTCGTATCACAAAGCACGAGCCATTCTGCACCACCCTCGATCGCCGCCTGGAGAGTCTGAAGGGCGTAGTCGCGATTGTGCTTGTGTCCGTCGAACCAGTGTTCTGCGTCGTAGATCACCCGTCGTCCCTGAGTGCGGAAAAAGGCGATCGTTTCCCGAATCATTGCCAGGTTTTCGTCCAGGCTGGTTTGCAGTCCTTCCGTGACGTGCAGATCCCAGGATTTGCCGAATAGCGTGATCCAATCGGTGCCAGCCGCAAGAACCGTTTGCAGCATCGGGTCGGCTTCTGCGGACTTGCCAGGGCGACGGGTTGAGCAAAAGGCGACAACTTCTGCCTGGTTCAATGGCTCTTGCTGAAGCTGGGCGAAAAACTGAGCATCTTTTGGATTTGCACCGGGCCAGCCGCCTTCAATAAAAGGAATTCCCAGGCGATCGAGCTGACGGGCAATTCGCAGTTTGTCTTCCAGGGAGAGTGAAAGTCCTTCGCGCTGGGCGCCGTCTCGGAGGGTGGTGTCGTAAATGTGGAGGGGGGGCATGAGGGGTAGACGGTGGATGGGTGAGAGTGAATGGGGGGCGAGGCGATCGAGAGAGAGGAGATCGAGAAGTAAATTAGGGTTCGATCGCGATGCTAGACCAGGCAGGGTCAAGAAGGGTATGAAGAAACGTAAACTATGAACAAGCTTGATGTAGAACTTTTAGACCTGGAGGATTGGAATGCCCAGAATGACGGCGCAGAGAAAGACGTTTGAGTGCGATCGGGGGACGAATTTACGTTAAGTTCTCCTGAAAAATGGGGTTGCGCTGCATAATGGTCAGTCTAAGATCATCAACTGCAAAGGCATTGGAACCTGTGGAACCTGTGCGGTTCAGGTGGAAGGCGAAGTGTCTGCGCCTCAGTGGAAGGAAACTGCGCGTCGCTCATTGCCGCCCCATTCCTTAGAACAAGATCGGCGGCTTGCCTGTCAAACCTGCGTTTTAGGAGATGTGAAGGTGACAAAGTTTGATGGATTTTGGGGACAGGGAAATCAAGTGGTCTGGTAACCTTCAGGTCGAAAAATTTGAGCTTCTGCCTAAAATTAGCAGTGCAACATGGGGAAAGCGATGTGGATATTCTTTTAGGATTGTTGTTGCTGAGCGGCTTGTTTGCCCTATTTCAGTTGCTCCTGCCGGGAAAACAAGGAAGGGGAATTGGCATTGCCCAGTGGATAACCTGGATTGCTCTGGCAACGATACTGGTTGCTTTCTTTGGCTCAGGACGCGCCGGAGAAACATTTAATCGATTTACAGGCAATTTTTTCGATCGAACGCCACCCGCCTCTAGCCCAACCGTTAGCCCTATCGTTCAGCCTACGCCGATCGACTCCCAACCGCTGCCCTCGCCAACCGTAACGCTTACCCCTCTGCCTCCGCCTCCTAATCTAGACAGTCCGTCTTCTGGTGAGGCACGCCGAGGTTTAAACGAGATTCTCTCGATCGCGAATCCGCTGCTTGTGCAGCCTTCCCCCAGTCCGTTCCCCGCTCCAACTCCTGCTCCCACTCTGTTTCCTTCTCCCAGCCCGCTCCCCCCTCCGACCCCTTCTCCTTCTCTTTCTCCGAGTCCGCCGCGAACTGATAATCCCCCTCCCCCTCCGGTTTTTCCGTCTGCTTCCCCTCCTGCCCAACCCCCAATTAACGGGCTTTGGTAACGCAAATCTGATTGCCTGGGCGATGATAGGAATATCAGAATGGGAGTATCCACCGTGCCGGAACCGATTACCCTGCTGATTGCGCTGGTGGGAATTGTGCTGCTGGGCTTTGTTTTTAACACGATCGATGTTTTCAAGGATGTGGGTCGAACGATCGCGCTGGTGCTACTGGCGGTGCTGGTGGTGCTAATGAGCGATCGGCTAATTCCCTGGTTTCAACAGCAAGGGTTTTCCTTCGATCGATTGCCAGATCTGCGAAATTTTCGTTTGAATCCTTTTGCGGTGGGAGTTGTACAACCCGGATGGCAGGATCTTCCTTATCTTTTGTCGAATCAGCCGCCGCCCGTGCGACCTGCCCCCACCGTTCCGATCCCAACTCGTCCTCCCAGAACCAGCTCTGCGGCAAACTATCCGCAAACAGTAGAGCCCTACCAGAATGGAGGTGTTGCTCCCCCTCCGCCGATCGTGCCGCCTTACAGTACTCCTTCTCCCTCTAACCCTTCTACCACGCCTCCCCCGCTTGGCAGAAACCCGGTTACAGGACTGTGGTAGGTTAAAAAACTCTGGAGATCCGTCCTTACTTGCAATGAATTCAACGTCTGATGTTTTGATTATTGGCGGCGGCGTGATTGGGCTGTCGATCGCGATCGAGCTAAAGCTGCGCGGAGCCTCTGTCACTGTTTTAAGCCGAGATTTTCAGGAAGCTGCCAGCCATGCTGCTGCTGGAATGCTGGCTCCCAGTGCCGAAGCAATTGCCGATGCGCCGATGCGTGAACTGTGTCTGCAAAGCCTCAGGCTCTACCCAGAATGGATCAGCAAACTCGAATCCCTGACCGATCGCTCCACAGGCTACTGGGCTTGCGGCATTCTTGCCCCCGTGACTGAAGTGGCTGATTCGCAAAACCCTCCAGTTCTGGATTCCCTGCCTGCTTACTGGCTCGATCGCCCTGCAATTCATCTGGTACAGCCTGAATTAAGCGAACAAGTGATCGGTGGCTGGTGGTATCCCGAAGAAGGACAGGTTGATAATCGTGCCCTGGCGCAAACGCTACGATCGGTGGCAGAAATGATCGGCGTTGAAATCCAGGAAGGCGTGACGGTCACAGAAATTGTGCAGCAGCAGGGGCAGGTCGTCAAGTTGCGATCGACTGGGGGCGATCGATCGGCGGGGCATTACATCTTGGCAACCGGAGCCTGGTCGCAGTCGATTATTCCAATTCCGGTGCAGCCTTGTAAAGGACAAATGCTGGCGATTCGCGTGCCGTCAGAAATTTCACCCCTACCGCTTCAGCGGGTACTGTACGGCGAAAACGTTTATATCGTGCCGCGTCAAGATCGACGGATTGTGATCGGGGCAACCAGTGAGACGATCGGCTTCACGCCCGGCAACACCCCCGCAGGACTACAAACCCTTCTGAATGCTGCAATCCAGCTTTACCCGGCACTGAAAGACTTCCCGATTCAGGAATGCTGGTGGGGCTTCCGTCCTGCAACGCCTGATGAAATGCCTATTCTCGGTGATAGCCTCTGTGATAATCTCACCCTGGCAACGGGACACTTCCGCAACGGTATTTTGCTCACGCCTATTACCGCCCGGTTGATTGCCGATCGCGTCTGGAATGGCACGATCGACCCATTGCTCAACGAATTCTCCTGGCAACGTTTCCTCTGTCCCACCCAATCCCCATCCCCCCTCGCACCCGTCTCAACCCAACCTCCTATGCTGCAATTTTCGACCCCTCAGATCCCCGCTTCCCCAGCTCCTGCCCCTTTTGCCGATGAGCCTCTGATTATTGCCGGACGGGAGTTTCGATCGCGCCTGATGACTGGAACTGGAAAGTATCGAAATGTTGCCGAAATGCAGGGCAGCATCGTCTCTAGCGGCTGCGAAATTGTCACTGTGGCAGTTCGGCGTGTACAAAACAACGCCCCCGGACATGAGGGTTTGGCTGAGGCGATCGACTGGCAAAAAATCTGGATGCTGCCGAACACCGCAGGCTGTCAAACCGCAGAAGATGCGATTCGGGTGGCGCGGCTTGGACGCGAAATGGCAAAGCTGCTGGGTCAGGAAGACAATCACTTTGTCAAATTAGAAGTGATTCCCGACTCGAAATATCTTTTGCCTGACCCGATCGGTACACTCGAAGCCGCCGAACAGTTGGTCAAAGAAGGATTTGCCGTGCTGCCCTACATCAACGCCGACCCGCTTTTAGCAAAACGCCTGGAGGAAATTGGCTGTGCGACGGTGATGCCCCTGGGTTCCCCAATTGGCTCAGGACAAGGCATTCGCAACACGGCAAATATTCAGATCATTATCGAGAACGCCAAAATTCCCGTCGTCGTGGATGCCGGAATCGGTACGCCCAGCGAAGCCGCGCAGGCAATGGAAATGGGAGCTGATGCACTGCTGATCAATACGGCGATCGCCCAGGCTGAAAATCCGCCCCTGATGGCACAGGCAATGCGATTCGGCGCAGAAGCAGGACGGATGGCGTATCTGGCAGGACGAATTCCGGTCAAGGCTTTTGCCAGTGCGAGTTCGCCCCTAAGCGGCCGAATTACCGAGTAGGACTGATCTCTGTTTCAAAGTCCCCCACTAGTGGGGAATTTAGGGGGCAATGCAGGATCTTGAGGACTGGCTCAAATTCAAAGTCCTTCACGGGTGGGGAATTGAGGGAGCGATGCGGGATCTCGAAGACTGGCTCAAACCTTCTCTTAAAGAATCTGCGATAGAAACTTCTTCGTGCGATCCTCTTTAGGATTGTTAAAAAACTCGTTTGGCTCCGCTTCTTCCACTAATAGACCGCTATCCATTAGCACGACGCGATCGGCAACTTCACGGGCAAATCCGACTTCGTGAGTAACGCACACCATCGTCATGCCGCTTCTTGCCAGGGTTCGCATTACGTCTAGCACTTCGCGCACCATTTCCGGGTCGAGGGCAGAGGTGGGTTCGTCGAACAGCATGATTTTGGGCTGCATTGCCAGGGCACGGGCGATCGCCACCCGCTGCTGCTGACCGCCGGAAAGCTGACCTGGAAACTTTTGCGCCTGATTCAGGATGCCGACCCGTTCAAGAAGCTGCATTGCGACTTCTTCGGCTCTAGCTCTCGTCCAGCGGCGCACCCAGATCGGAGCCAGGGTGACGTTTTGCAGCACAGTCAGGTGAGGAAACAGGTTGAACTGCTGAAACACCATGCCGACTTCGCGGCGAATTGCTTCGATATTTTTTAGGTCATGGCTGAGGTGAATGCCGTCGATCGTAATGCTGCCCTTTTGATAGGTTTCCAGCGCGTTAAACGTCCGAATAAACGTGGATTTCCCAGAGCCAGACGGACCCATGACCACCACCACTTCGCCTTTGCGGACGGTGAGGTCAACGCCGCGCAGCACATGAAAGTTGTTGTCGTACCACTTTTCGACCTGTTGAGCGACAATCATTGGTTCGGTTGAGGTTCCACCATTCAGGGTGGCTTCGGGCTGGAGTTGAGTCATCGGTTATTCTCCCTATCAGGCATTAAAAGATGAGATTTTTTTAGAGATGTTTGGAATTGTCATTTGGGATTATTGAATCTGCGTTAGTGCTCACTATTCAAGCTGGTTTCAAGCCGTCGAGCTGCCCAGGCCATGGTGTAACACACTGCCCAGTACAACACACCGATAAATAAATAAACTTCGGCGTATCTGCCAATAAACAGGGGGTTTGCCAGAATCGATCGACTAATCCCCAGCAGGTCTGAAAGTCCCACGATCGCTACCAGGGTTGTATCTTGCAGCAGGCTGATAAACAGTCCCACGATTGCCGGAATCGAAATCTTGAGTGCCTGGGGCAACACGATCAGTCCCAGCGTCAGCGGTGTGTTTAGCCCCAGTGCGCTGGCTGCCTCAGATTGTCCTTTGGGAATTGCCTGGAGTCCACCCCGGATGGTTTCGGCTTGGTAGGCAGCCGCAAACAGCGTCAGACCCAGAATTGCTCGCAGTACCAGATCTGGCCGGCTTCCAGCAGGCAGAAACAGCGGAACCATCACCAGACCGATAAACAAAATCGAGATCAGGGGAATGCCGCGAATGACTTCAATATAAATTGTGCAAAGCCAACGAATCACGGGTAAAGAACTCTGCCGCCCCAATGCTAGCAGCAACCCAAACGGAAACGACAGGGCAATGCTCACGACTGACATAAACACTGTCAACATCCAGCCGCCCCAGGCAGTGGTCTGCACCAGGGGTAGCCCGAAGCCGCCGCGCATCAGCCAGAGCGCGATAAAGAACGAGAGAATCCATGCCAGGGGCAACCATTTAGCAATGCCCGGAACTCGTCTGCCGATTTGTTGACCTGCCCCGATCGTCCCCAGCACCAGGGCCTCGATCGCCAGCAAAATTAAGCGATAGGCAAACGGCGTCGGCAGCAGCAGCAGCACCAGGGCAAAAATACCAAACCCAATCAGTACGTTCCGCGACAGGAGCTTGGGCTGATTTCGGGCAACCACACCCCAGGTTAATCCGCCGAGTCCACCAATCATTGCCAGCATTAGAGCCAGCCGCCAGTACTGATTCGCCGGGAATCGTCCCACAAAGAAGAGCGGCAGGTTTGCGGGAATGACTTGCCACTTCGCCGTGGTCGTTGCCCACCAGATAAAGCCAAACAGCGTTCTGCCCAGAACAAAGACAATCGCGATCGTCAGCAGCGAGTTAAACCAGCTATTGAACAAATTTTTGCGAAGCCAGGCGATCGGTGTGGATGCGGGTTGCGCGGGGGCACTAGTCGGAGCAGTATGCAGAGTGGTCATAAGAGGCGCAGCTGAAATCGGAGAAATGGTTAAAAAGAAGGGCTAGAAACGTTTTTATCGTTCTGTAATTTGCACTAGGCGATTGAGCTGGTTCATAAACAGAGAAATCAGCAGATCGGCGATCAGGTAGGTCAGCATGATCAGCAAAACGACTTCCACTGCCCGTCCAGTTTGGTTTAGCGTGGTTTGCGCGGTGGCAAAAATATCGGGATAGCCGATCGCCAGTGCCAAACTAGAGTTCTTTGCCAGGTTAATGTACTGGCTGTTTAGCGAGGGAATAATCACGCGCAACGCCTGTGGAAACACGACCAGCCGCATCGCTAACCCAGAATGCAGCCCTAAGGCTCTTGCTGCTTCCCACTGCCCCTTAGAAACGGACTGAATCCCTGCCCGGACAATTTCTGCAATAAATGCCCCAGTATAAAAGGCAAGACCTGCTAGCATCGAGCCATACTCCAGCGACATTCGCAGTCCGCCTTGAGTATCGTTATTAGCCACCTGTGGAAACTGCCAGCCCAAGCCAAACAGGAAGATAACCAGTGCCGCCACAGCCATGCCGATAAGCATATAGCGCTGCGGTTTGCCGGATGCGCCCTGTTCTTCCATCACTTTAATACGCTGCCGCCAGACGATCGAAGCCGCGATCGCTAGCCCAATCAACGCAGTCAGCGATAGCCAGGCGATCGGTTGGTTGGCGGGCCACGGAATCACAATTCCTTTCTTGCTCACCAGCACCGATCCAGGCAGACGAGTAACGTTCGCACCCTGCGACATTCCAAAAAAGACGGCGAAGTACCAGAAAAAGAGCTGAAGCAGCAGCGGCGTGTTGCGAACGATTTCGACGTAGAACTGACTAATTTTTTTGACCAGCCAGTTATTAGAAAAGCTGGCAACTCCGGCAAGAATGCCTAACACCGTTGCGGCAACAAACCCGACCAAGATCAGCCGCAGCGTATTAGTAAAGCCAACGACAAGTGCCCAGAAATAAGTGTCTGTAGGCTTATAGGAAAGAATTCCTTCACCGATATTGAAGCCAGACTGATTTCGCAGAAAGTTGAAGTCAAACTGTCGTCCAAGCTGCTGAAGGTTACGGCTCATATTGCCCATCAGGATCGCGCCGACCGTCACGACAGCCAGCAGCACGATCGCTTGAACTGCAATTCTGACAAAGCGATCATCACGCCAAATGGGAATTTTTTCAGAAGAAGGATCAGTCGAAGAAGTCATAGCGGGAAAGGTATCAAGGCGGCAGAATCACGGAGAGAATGAAAAGCGACCCGTTGAAGCGATAAAGACTCTCCAAGGTGGAAAGTCTTTATCACAGACAGATAGAGTCTAGCGGAATGGCGGCGAATACATCAGACCGCCCTTCGTCCAGAGGCGATTTTGACCGCGATCGATCTTGAGCTGAGAGTTTGTGCCTACATTGCGCTCAAACACCTCGCCGTAGTTGCCGACTGCCTGAACCGCTTTCACCATGAAGTCATTCGACAGACCCAACTGAGTTCCCAGCTCGCCCTGTGCACCCAAGAAGTTTTGGATATCAGGGTTTTGGTCTTGCACCTTTTGCTGCACATTTGCCTGCGTGATGCCAAACTCTTCTGCCTGGAACAGTCCGTAGACAACCCATTTCACGGTGTCAGACCAGCGCGAGTCGTTGTTAACGGTCACAGGAGCTAGCGGCTCTTTTGACAGCACATCCGGCAGCAGAACGTGATCATCGGGCGTCGGGAAGGCACTCCGTTTTGCTGCAAGCTGCGATCTGTCAGTGGTCACCGCTTCACAGCGTCCTTCCTGATAAGCCGCGAAGTTGGCGTTGGAGTCCTGGAACTTCACTTCATTAATCGTGACCCCTGCTTCTCTTGCCCGTGAAGCAAGGTTTAGCTCAGTCGTCGTTCCGGTTTCAACGCAAACTGATTTACCGTTCAAATCCCTAAATGCTCGAATTCCGGAATCTTCTTTCACCATCAAGCCCTGACCGTCATAGAAAACAGTCGGCGCAAATTCCAGACCGTTTCCACCCGTCGAATCCCGGCTACTCGTCCAGGTCGTGTTTCGGGATAGCATATCGACTTCGCCGTTTTGCAGTGCCGGGAAACGAGCCGAAGAATCGAGGTTGCGATACTCTACCTTGGTCGGATCACCAAGAACGGCGGCTGCCACTGCTTTACAAATGTCAACATCCAGTCCAGAGTAGTTACCGCTGGAATCTACAAAGCTGAAGCCAGGAATTGTACCTTCTACGCCGCAAATAAGCGATCCACGAGACTTGATCGTATCGAGACGGCTGCCTGTATTCGCTGCCGGAGCAGCAGCTCCACCTCCTGCTCCAGTGTTCGTCGTCGCTGTGTTGCTTGCGCCCGATCCACAGGCACTCAGCGTTGCAACCGTCAGGGTTGCAGCCAGGAAAAGGGAACCCCACTTCCTCATATTTATTTCACCCACTTTATTCATTAGAGAATCGAAAACAAGAACAGCTCTAACTATTCACTCTGACCCTAAACAGAAGCGAGATTCAACAAAAGCAGCACCAATAAGCCAGTACTGCCCGATTTACCTAAACCTTGCCAGAGGAATGAGAAGTCATTTATCCAGGGTTTCAGATCCAAATCAGAATGGGATCAATCTCGCCTGGATTCTTCTCACTTTTTTACATTCTCCTGGTTTGCGCTTCAGTTTTGTATCTTAGTGTACAGGTTGTCTATCGTAAGTTGGATTCTCCGATGTTCTATAGGTTCTAGCGAATTATTAAAGGAGTTAATAGACGTGAGAGAAAAACTGCGATTCCTGCGCCATGTCGCGAATCAGGGCAATTCGCAGATGAATATAGTTGCTCAGAATGTCTTGCTGTTGGCGATCGAGCAGCTGTTCAGACCACACCTGGCGCAGCAACCACTGCACTAAACTCAGATCGTCCAGGGCTAGAGGAATTGTCGATCGAATCTCATCTACGAAAGCCCAAAACTGACGCATCATCGTTGGACTCATGTCAACCTCTTAAGGTTTGCTTTAGATTTCACTAAGTTACCCTGATTTTTCCTGGTCCTCCCAGTTCCAGATACAAGAAGAAATAAGAGTTACAAAAGCTTCAAGGAGCGATCGATAAATTGACTCCGATCGGCGTTTTACGGGAAAAGAGTCTAACAAAAGAGGGATGACGCTGCTCTTGAAATAAGCAATTTCATCCCTAGTGTTCATAATTTTGCTGGTAGTGTTCCAAACTAGGCTGGCGGTTGCACAGCGATCCCAAAAGGGGATTTGAGGAGTGTTTATCTCCTACCTTGCCCCTAAATCCCCAGGGCTAGGGAATTTCGAGCATGAGCATGGATTGGACGCAGGTTCCCCAGAATGAGGCGGCTACAGGGCAGTTTGAGTTGCGATTAGCTTGTGGTTGCCGTAGTAAGCTGCTTTTCAGGAAGCTCAACGTACTGGGCAACTAGCTTACGGAACTGTTCCCCGTCGATCGTTTCTTGCTCTAGCAGCATATCCACAATGCGATCGAGCAATTCGCGATGGTCGCGCAGAATGCGGCAAGCTTCGGCATAACAGCGCGTTGCAATATCTCGCACCTGATGATCCACACGGGTTGCTACTTCATCGGAGTATTCCGATCGCGACATCAGATCGCGTCCCAGAAAGACTTCCTGATTGTGGCTTTCCAGAGCAAAGGGTCCCAGGTCAGACATTCCGTAGCGCGTTACCATTTCTCGCGCCAGATTTGCCACAACCTGAATGTCATTGCTTGCGCCCACCGTGATTTCAGCATCGCCAAAGACTTCCTGCTCAGCTGCCCGTCCTCCCAGAGCGATCGTAATGCGATCGAGCAGCCAGGAACGAGTGTATAAGCCGCTGTCAATCATTTCCTCGTTAAAGGTCTGCTGGGCAAAACCGCCGATGCCCCCCGATCGCGGAATGATCGTCACCTTGTTAAGCGGGTCAGAGTTCTTCAGCAAAGTCATCAGCAGTGCGTGTCCTGCTTCGTGGTAGGCAATGAGCCGCTTCTTCTTGCTGTCGAGCAGGGGAGTCAGCGTCATTCCAGTGGTTACGCGATCGATCGCGTCGTCAACTTCCAGCAGTGTGATCGCATCTTTGCGTCGTCGTGCCGTCAGAATTGCCGCTTCGTTGAGCATATTTGCCAGCTCTGCCCCTGAAAATCCGGGCGTACGGCGGGCGATCGTTTCCAGCGACACATCTGCGTCAAGCTTTTTGTTGCGAGCATGGACTTCCAGAATGCCTAAACGTCCCTTGTAGCTCGGCAGATCGACTGACACTTGGCGATCGAAGCGACCGGGGCGCAGAAGCGCGGAGTCCAGGACATCGGGACGGTTCGTTGCCGCAATGATGATAATGCCCGTGTTGCCCTCGAAGCCGTCCATTTCGGTCAG
>NZ_JAMPLI010000046.1:0-40421 GCF_039962475.1 Leptolyngbya sp. GB1-A1
TGGGGATGCTCTGGTCCTAACAATTGCTGCAGCTGCTGGAGGGCTTGTAGGTAGAGGGGTTCTGCCGCCTCGTACCGCCCCTGGGACTCGTAGAGTCCTGCCAAGTTGTTGAGGCTAGAGGCGACATTAGGATGCTCTGGTCCTAACAATCGCTGCAGCTGCTGGAGGGCTTGTTGGAAGAGGAGTTCTGCCGCCTCATATCGCCCCTGGGACTGGTAGAGTGCTGCCAAGTTGTTGAGGCTAGAGGCAACATCGGGATGCTCTGGTCCTAGCAATCGCTGCCGCAGCTGGAGGGCTTGTTGGAAGAGGAGTTCTGCCGCCTCATATCGCCCCTGGGACTGGTAGAGTGCTGCCAAGTTGTTGAGGCTAGAGGCAACATCGGGATGCTCTGGTCCTAACAATTGCTGCCGCAGCTGCAGGGCTTGTTGATAGAGGAGTTCTGCCGCCTCGTACCGTCCCTGAAACTGGTAGAGGTATGCCAAGTTGTTGAGGCTGGAGGCGATCTGGGGATGCTCTGGTCCTAACAATCGCTGCAGCTGCTGGAGGGCTTGTAGGTAGAGGGGTTCTGCCACCTCGTACCGCCCCTGGGACTCGTAGAGTGCTGCCAAGTTGTTGAGGCTAGAGGCAACATCGGGATGCTCTGGTCCTAACAATTGCTGATTCAGCTGGAGGGCCTGTTGAAGGAGGGGTTCTACCTCCCCGTATCGCCCCTGGGACTTGTAGAGCAATGCCAAGTTGTTGAGGCTGGAGGCGATCTGGGGATGCTCTGGTCCTAACAATTGCTGCCGCAGCTGGAGGGCCTGTTGAAGGAGAGGTTCCGCCTCTCCGTACCGTCCCTGAGCCTTGTAGAGTGCTGCTAAGTTATTGAGGCTGGAGGCGATCTGGGGATGCTCTGGTCCTAACAATTGCTGCAGCTGCTGCAGAGCCTGTTGATAGAGGGGTTCTGCCTCCCCGTATCGCCCTTGAGACTCGTAGAGATATGCCAAGTTGTTGAGGCTGTTGGCAACATCAGGATGCTCCTCTCCCCACCGCTGCTTGCGAATCTCGACTAACTCCTCATAGAGCAATCCCGCTTCCCGGTAGCGTCCCTGCTCCAGCCATTGATCTGCCAGAGCCACTCCCACTTCATCTTGCACTATTAAGTTCTGAGCCAGCTTTGCGAGACGATACAGTTCCAGCGCCTGCTCCTCAGTGATGTCCTTCGCTTCCTCCCACCACTGCTCACACAACGCTGCGGTTGCGGTCGTAGACAAAGTGTCATCTTCTACAAGCGGTAGCAAGGGAGCGAGCAGGCGGGGCACCCGGTAGAGAGGGACTGAATTAGAGACAATTGACTCCAATAGCCCCAGAGCTACCGCCCGATCACACTGCTGTTGCCAGTCAGGAATCTCTGTCCAGAGCGCCGTCATTGCAGGTAGCGGGACAGGGAGTTCAAACACCAACCCCCGTGCCAACGTTGTTCGCAGTGCCACATTCTGCTGATTGAGCAGTTCCTGAGCCAGGGTACTTTCCCGGAACTCAACTGCACGTTGCTCCATCCGTTCCAGGATGAGCGCTGCATCCGTTTGTTCATCTTGCAAAATCAAATCGAGCCACTCCAGCAAGCGAGGATTGCCATCGGCAAGCGTACGGGCTTGGCTTTGCAAAGCTGGATCGACTGCCGCTTGTGCCTGGAAAGACGGTAGTCGTTCACACTTTTTTTGCAGGTCTGCCCCCTGAAGTGCGGCTAAGGGTTCGCGATACAGTCGCTCATCTAATTCAGGCAGCCGTGCATCATACCGGCTAGTAATTAACACCCGATGCGGTTTCCCACTCGCACCGATCGCCTGGAGGAGTGCTATCAGCACCTCAACCACTTCTGGTTTGAGTGCTTGGCTGCCGTCTGCCTGTGGTTCCAGATTGGCTTCAAAGTCGTCCAGCACGACCATCAGCTTCTGGTTCGGTTCGTTCAGCCCTCGCTTAAGAAAATCAGTTAGGCGTTGCATCAGGGGTAATGAACTATTAAGAATAGCCTGCCCCACCTCTGAGGTACATTGCCTGAACAGTGCTCCTTCCAGCCTTTGGGTATCCAGTTCCTGGTAAATCACCAACGGCTGATAATCCGGCAACCGTTCCAGCAACCGGGCTGCTGTGGAACTCTTGCCTACCCCACCTAACCCATGCAGCAACACCCCGATCGTCCTCGCTTCTCGCAAGGCGCGTAAGCAGCGTTGGATTGTGCGTCGTCTGCCGACAAACTGCTCCGGTGTTGCCACCCGCACCTTTTGCTCCACATCCAAAAATTGGTACTGAACGGGTTCTGGCGGCGGGACATAATCTCCCGGTGCCTCCACCAATGCTCCCCAGGCTTCCCCTCGCACATAGAGCCGCAGTAAGTGCCAATCCTTTACCTGCTCTTGCAGCAGAAACCGATGCGTCAGTGCCACTGCCTGCCCCAGTTGGTCGCCTGCCGCCAATCGCTCGTATAGAAATGCCGCAGCCCGAGTTGCGATCGCATCTGCAATAGATCGTCCCCAACCTAAAACCGCAGGCAATCCCTGCCGCACTAATGCTTCAGCAAAGGAAGGGACACTGCCCTGATTCCCGCCCTGTCCAGTACGACAGCCAGATAAGAAGATCAAACGCGGTCGCCGCACCTGAAACACCTTCTGCAATTCTGCAACGGTCGTTTCCTGCCTCTCGCCTGTCAACGACTCGGTAATGAAGTACGGACTGTAAGGCGGCTGGCTCTGCACCGAAGCATGACCCGTCAGATGAAACACATCAAAGGTATTGTCCGGGTAGCGCCTCCACAGTTTCTCCAACTCTGGCACACAGCCACTTTCCTCAACCCGCAGTGTCAGGGGCAGATCCCGAGTGACGCGCAGAATGCTCGCCTCCTCCTGCTCAAAGTTCAGCACCGGCTGCACATTTTCAGGAGACGTCGCCATAAACAGAATTTGCAGCGGACGCGGTTGTGGTGGGCGATCGGGAGCAGGTTGATTCAGCCAGCGGATGGGAACCACCAGCGGATAGTCCCGTTCGATCAAAAAGCCATTGCCATCATGCAACGTTTCCCAGGGCAGATGGGAGAGCTTCGCCTCAGCGGCGATCGCCAGGACAATGCCTTCAGCGGCGCACTCATTAATTGCCCGACTGAGCCAACGCCCAGCCCCATCCAGCCAGAGAAACAGGCGTTTGCCCATCGCTGACAAATCAGGACGCAGCACATAGTAATCCTGCTCACTCTGCTCAATCAGGTCTTCGATCGTCTGGAGCGGTAACACCTGCCGCTCGTAGTTCGCAGGGCGATCGCTCCAGTACCGTAACTCTACGTGGTTGTTGTCCAGAGGCTTGAGGGCAATGTGCAAAATTTGCATGAAGCATCTCTTAGAGGAATCACGGCTGTGGGAGAGAGGGCAGGGCAACGGGAGCCGCCCTTTAATCTCAACTACAGTTCCAGTGACCGCAAAAACGGATGAAGGCGAATTACGGCAGACAAAGGAAGTCTTTCGCTTGAATTGCCGACTCCACTTGCTAAATTAATAGCAAACTCCGTAGAAAAAGACGAAATGGCAGATCTGCAACTGGAAATCGAAGGCGAAGGAGCCGTTCCTGCAACCGAAGAACTGCTCGAAATTGATGGCTTATCCGGCAACTATGAAACAGAAGCGGATACTTCAAAGGAAGGAGTACTCGCGACGATCGCCACCATTATTGGAATTACGGTAGGCACGCTGGAGGTCGCCGAGAAACTCTATACCTGGTATCAAAATAGCCGCAGGAAGAAACCAAAACCAACTGTGGACAAGGTTTTATTGATTGGGCGAAACGGGCAAAAGCTGGTGCTGGAAAATGCTAGCGTCGAACAGATCAAGAAGATTCTGGATAGTTGATTGGTGCCAGCGCTTTACGTCACACTGACTCTTCAAACCACTGACCAGGTGCTGCTGCGCTACTGGGGCGATCGCTCTGGGAAGGCAATGGAGCAGTATTTGTCCCGCGCCGCGATTGATAACCTGCTACAATCCGCCGACTCAGACCTGATCGATCTGCCCGTGAACCTGAAACGAATCGGCAAGCAGCTATTTGACTGGTTGCAGGGAACAGAGCATTGGTTGACCCAAGCCCTGAGGACCTGCGCGGAGCCAGACCTGGTGCTCGCCCTGGCTGTCGATCCCAGCTTGGCACATTTACCGTGGGAAGCGCTGCATGATGGCACCCAGTTTCTCAACGAACGAACGAACCCAGTAGTGGCAGTGGTGCGCTGGCTCGATGCACCCGTGTCCCTCAAACCGCCTGCCCCCCGATCGCTGCAAGTGCTCTTCATGGCAACCTCGCCAGACAACGTGCAGCCGGTACTGGACTTTGAAGCGGAAGAAGCCAACATTTTGCGTGTGACTCAGGATCTGCCCTTGAATCTGCGGGTGGAGGAGAGTGGGTGTTTAGCCCAATTGGGTAAGCTGTGGAGCCGCTACCCCAAAGGCACCTTTGATGTGTTTCATTTAACTGGACATGCCGCTGTGCAATCGCAGGCTCCGCATTCCCCTTATTTCATCACCGAGACCGTGACAGGGGAACGACACGACGCAACTGCGGTGGATTTAGCGGCTCCCTTCAAGTTGCGTCGTCCCCGCTTAGTTTTTCTATCTGGATGTCGCACGGGGCAAAGTAGTCCAGCTGTTCCGTCTCTGGCACAAGCATTGGTACAGCAGGGGCTTCCCGCAATTTTAGGCTGGGGGCGTCCAGTTGCTGATCCGGTAGCAACAGCGGCTGCCGCTTATCTCTATGCCAGACTGGCAGAAGGCTGTGAACTGGCTCAAGCGGTGGCACTGACTCAAGGCTATCTGCGCCAGGAAATCAAGGTTTCAGACTGGCATCGATTGCGACTGTATGTCCGAGGAGCCGCCTGGCATGCACTCGTTGATCCACCCGGTGATGTTCAACCCTTACGGACGCCTGTTCAGTCCCAATTTCTCGACCTGGAAAACCGGGTCCGTGTGGCTACACCCGAAGAATTCGTGGGACGGCGACGTCCAATTCAGCGCAGCCTGCAGGCCCTACGCAAGCTGGATAACCTGGGCGTGATGCTCCACGGATTGGGGGGAGTAGGGAAGAGCAGTACTGCTGCCCGACTGCTAGAACGGCTCCCGGATTATGACCCGATCGTCATTCATAGAGAACTGGATGTAGCCCGGTTGGAACGTGAACTGGAACGACAATCAACCTCTGAACTCGGGTTGTCAATTCTCCAGGGGAATTTGCCGCCCATGCAGCGATTAACCCGGTTTCTCGCGCAAGGGCTGAATTACCCGAACCAGAAGTTCATGGTGGTTTTGGATGACTTTGAAGCCAATTTAGAAGAGCGAACGGATGGAAGTTGGGTGTTGCAGTCTGAGGTCGTGCTGGTTCTGGCCGATTTGATGGAAGCGATTGCCCGCTGTGGTAAGACCCATCGGATTCTCATCACCAGTCGCTACGATGTCCCCTTACCCGAACAGAATCACCGATTGCACCGGGAATCCTTACCCGCCTTGCGAGGAGCAGACCTGCAGAAGAAATGCGAACGGCTGGATGCCTTTAATCTTCAGTCTCAGATCGATGAAGAATTGCGGCAGCAGGCGTTAACCCTTTCTGATGGCAATCCTCGCTTATTAGAATGGCTCGATCGTATTCTGCAAGATCAACAAACGGATGCGGCGCTCATCCTGGAACGGATGGATCAACGAGCGATCCAGTTCCGGGAAAGTATTCTGGCTGAGGAACTGCTCAATCAGCAGGATGAAACACTGCGAACAATGCTGGCAAGGGGACTCGTGTTTGAACTCCCCGTCCCACTGCCTGCCATGACGGCAACCTGGACCGCAATTCCCCACTGGCAACAGCAGCACGATCGGGCAGTCGCACTCGGGCTGTTAGAGTGGGTTTCCGCCAGTCCAGAACCATTGTGCCGTGTGCCCCGTCTGCTCGCTCCCCTGCTGCCACCCGTGGAAGATGACACGTTGCCTGCTACAGCCACCGAAGCTCTGTATCAGCAGTGGTGGGGCGCAGGGAAGGCCATCACTAAGGAGCAGGCACGGGAACTGTATCGTCTGGCAAAGCTGGCCCAAAACTGGGTCGTCCTGGATGAAGTGGGGAGAGCTCTAGCAGGTCGATGGAGGCAGCAGGGACGCTATCGGGAAGCGGGGCTGCTCTATGAGGAGTTAGTCGAGATTGGCAAACAGCGGTGGGGAGAGGAGCATCCTGAGGTTGCCATCAGCCTCAATAACTTGGCATCCCTCTACGAGTCCCAGGGGCGATACGCAGAGGCAGAACCCCTCTTCCTCCAAGCCATGCAGCTGCGGCAGCGCCTATTAGGACCAGACCATCTCCAGGTTGCCATCAGCCTCAATAACTTGGCGGGACTCTACCACTCCCAGGGGCGATACGGGGAGGCGGAACCCCTTTACCAACAAGCCCTCCAGCTGTGGCAGTGCCTGTTAGGACCAGATCATCCCCAGGTTGCCACCAGCCTCAATAATTTGGCATCCCTCTACAAGTCCCAGGGGCGATACGGGGAGGCAGAACCCCTCCTCCTCCAAGCCATGCAGCTGCGGCAGCGCCTGTTAGGATCAGATCATCCCCAGGTTGCCACCAGCCTCAATAACTTGGCAGAACTCTACCACTCCCAGGGGCAATACGCAGAGGCAGAACCGCTGTATTTGCAAGCTCTCCAGCTGCGGCAGCACCTGTTAGGACCAGACCATCCCCAGGTTGCCACTAGCCTCAATAACTTGGCATCCCTCTACCACTCCCAGGGGCGATATGGGGAAGCAGAACCCCTCCTCCTCCAGGCCCTCCAGCTGCTTCAGCACCTGTTAGGACCAGACTATCCCGGTGTCGCCCAAAGCTTCAATAACTTGGCATTACTCCACCAGTCCCAGGGGCAATACGCAGAGGCAGAACCGCTGTATTTGCAAGCTCTCACGATCGCCCTGTCTACGCTAGGTGAAGATCATCCCAACACACAGAAATTCTGGCGGAATTTTGTGGGCTTCCTACAAACCGTCATTGAGAACGGGCAAGTAGCAACCCTTTCAGACCATCCTCTCGTTCAGGACTTATTGCGCCAGATGCAATCTAAGGAAGTAGAGCAGCAAAACTTCCTTCCGCCAAATACTCAATCCTGATTTGTACTCCCCTCCAAACAAAGTCGGAATAGTTTTGCAAATCTAAGCAAGTTGAGATCTGCAACAGGTGTCCTAATCCCTATAACTCCGAATCAGCATCAGTATTTTTCGATCGAGATACAAGTTGGCGTTGCAACTCAGATAACTGACTCCCGTATCGCTGATTCGCAGCTTGAAATGCGATCGATGATGCTTCTTCCAACCGTTTTCCCATCTCCTCACTAGCAGGAGGAGGAAGCTCGGTCACCTGCTGACGCACTTTTGCTACCAGGGATTGAAGGTGAACTATGACCTGGTCATAGAGATCAACCACATCGGTCGCTACATCTGCTAAATCGTCTATTCTTCCGGCTCGATCGGCTAAATCCTGATTACTGCTCACCTGGATTGCCAACCTAAAAAGCGGATTATCAGTTCCAGTCAGCAGCATCAAGCGCTCCTGCAGCTTTTGCGCCATTTGATAGTGTTGCCTCTGAAGGTAGTAAAGTTTCAGCAACTCCGGCTCATCTCCAAGCAGTTCTTCCGCTTTAGCATCCCGATACCGATCTCTTTCAAAAACTAAATCTTGATACTCTCGCTCGAGGTTATCCATTCTGTCACTCCTTTCCTACCGCTCCAATCCCAATTAACCAGGAAGTGCCATCCGTCTCCGGTAAAGCAAATCTAATCCCTGCTCGATCGGCTCAGCTTAGCTGTCAAGCAATCAGTAATCTATCCGCATTGCCAGAAGGCTCCAGACTCAAGCTCTTGATCAAAACTCTAAAAAGCGCTTTGCACAGCTTCAGTGCTCGTTCCTAGCGACTCTCCTGCTGCCATTCATCCAACTGCTCACGCGTGATCAACCCTCTCGCAATAAGGGCATCTTCAATCAAATTGCTTGCCATCTGAGATTCCGTTCTCCGTTCCTGCTTGGTTAGCAGAGTAAAGACCTCGGCAATCTTTGGCTCAAGATACGTCGTGACTTTGTACCGTTTAGTGGGCACGGAGTTCTCTTGCGCTAGTAATTCACCCATCATATTACTCCTGATGTGCGTGATTAACGCTCATAACGTGCGGAACGTTAGCTGTTATGGTACGTACTATATTACACTGTCCGTACCATCATAAACTAAAAACTGCTGCCTGACCGGTTGGATTCAAGCAGCAGTTCTAGATAGCAACTATTTCTGACAGTTAGATAACAGGAACGATCGAACCGTTCAATCTCATTACGCTGCTGGACCTGTCCCCAGCATTTTACGCAGTTCCTCCAACTCCGCAGAACTCATTTTAGAGATACTCTCCTTGAGATGCGCGAGGCGATCGCCCTGCTCTTGCGATGGCTCCTGCTGAACCTGCCACGGAAACAATTTCCGCATCGCTTTATTGATCAGGCGGTTCTTTTCAATCAACGAACACCGCTCATACATCTTTCGCATTGTTTTCACCGTCAGCCCCATCCCAGTTGCAAGAGACTCTAACTCGGCGTCAGACAATCCCATCTGAAATGCCCACGTCACCCACATATATCGAAACGTATGCGGAGTAATACGCTTTCCCAGGATGCGGAAGGAGTTGCGGGCGAACAAGTCAGACATTTGCACGTCGGTGAACGGCTTTCCACTCTTCGGATTGATGAACAGATAGCTCGACACCCACACCTCAGACTTGCCCTCCCGCATGAAGACAGGCGTGTCTGCTGAACAGAGCTCTGCTCGTCCCTGGCTCAACCATTTGCCGTAACTGCCTCGGAGGTCTGCCTTCCACCAGTCATAGCGATGTCCTTGCCGAAAATCGCCCACATACCACTGACCACACAAATACCGTTCAATGTAGTCATACAGGCACTGCCCATCCTCAAACATGATGTTGTCGATCACCCCTGCCCGCTTGCCGTGATGCTTCTGGGTCTTGTACCTGCACTTTTCGCGTATCCAAACGCCCTGCTCATAGGACTCCCCTTCGTAGTGATAGACCTTGAAGAGAAAGTTGTCGTTCAGTGAACCGTCGCGCTGCCGTTTTTCTCGGGTCCAGTCTGGGGGAAGGGGCCAGTAGACACCCTCCATGGGAACTGTGTCTGGACGTTTGAGGGGACAACTGAGAGCAATCCGATAGCTGCGCGGCTCCTGTTGACGACCTGGCGGCAAGAGACCCACATCGGTGAACAGCAAGTAAAAGAGAAGGCTCTTGGCAATGATGCGACCTTTACAGAAGTCCCCAGTGCTTTGTCGAGGACGGCACTCCAACCGCAACGGCTCAATAACGGACTCCTGGGTGTACTCCAGCACGGTTTGTCCAGCCGGGGGTTCGGGCCACTTCCGCGACTGGTCTGCGACATAGTGGCGGGCCTTCTCCCAAACCTTCACCGCTTTCTGCTCCGTTTCCATCCGTTTCAGGATGGTGCGAATGAGGGGAATGCTTCTGTAGTCCGCTTTCTCTTCGACTTCTGATGCGTAGAGAAACTTTGCCAGAATCAACAGGGTAGCGAGTTTGAGCAATCGGGTGCGGGGACTATCGGCATTGTTCTGAACGCGCAAGAACTCAAAGTAGCGGTTGATGCGAGCTTCTAGCTCTCGTTCCGCCTTTTTCCAGGTTGCCTTGCGCTGTTTTGCCGTTAGACCTTCTAAATTATCCTCAAAGATTTGGGGAAGAAGTGTCTTTAACGTCAACTCCGCTGGGTTGAGGCTGGGATCGTCGTAATAGAGCGTCCAGCCCAGCCACAACAAAACTCCTTTGTAATAGCCGGATGCAGTCGATTCTTCCAGTTCGTCAAAGCAGCGATCGAGATCATCGAGATCGGCCATAAAGGACAGGAACTGGGCCAGTTGCTGCCGCACTTGGGGAGAAATGTCAGCAGATTTCAACCGATAACTGAGTTGCTTGCCCTTTTCCTCCATCAATGAGAAAGCCTTCCAATCCCCACGTCCATGCCGCATCTTGGGGCGGCATTCATCAGGAGACCGAGGGGTAAAGCCTGAGTTACCGGGGTAATAGTACTGGTTCTTTGCCCACTTCAGAAATAGGCGAATCCGTCCTCCATAGGTGGAGCGAGAGGACTTGGTTGCTTTGAGCAGGTCAAGGCCCTGTTCAAAGGCAGCAGGCAGATTGAGCAACATCTCAACGGCCAGCGTTTTTAACAGAGCTTCTGCCTCTTGCTTCTCAGCGGCCTGCATCTTAGCTTGCAAGTCTTTGCGCTTGAGTCCCCAGACAGGGAGAACATAGCGGTAGAGAGCAGTCAGAAACTCATTGATAATACGTTCGGCTTGAGTGGCGGAATAGTTTGAGCGAACATGACTTAGAAAGTCATCAACAACTTGTTTGAGATGGACGGAAGCTTTCATGTTTTTCTTCCAATTAGGAACGTGTGGAATTGGGCAAAGAGTTTAAACGTTTGATTAGCCATAAAATAAGGGCTAAAATGAATGTTGATCAGCAATAGATAGAATTTTAGGCAATATAAAATAAGTCATTATTATACGGATTAAACCTAAAAATAGCATGGCTACATCACATAACCATTTCGTTAAATAGGTTGAGTTATATAAGAGCCAGAATGCTCTCTTAATATGAGTTTCAGAAGTTTTTATTAACATAGAAATAATAAAGATAGGTGACAAGATCAATATTTCTGTTGGTATCAATAAAAGCTAGATTGAGGCTCCATCGGCTTAATTGGTATCAGACTCAAAATGAATTCTGGGGCTGGATTCACGATTTAAGCTCTTATGCTTAAGCTGAGGAATTCTGGGCAGCGACTTCTAGAATTCTTCGCCCGATGCGCTCCACAAATTCACTGCGTGAGATTCCCATTTCTGCTGCAAGTTGATCTAATCCAGCAGTTGCCGTTGCAGTCAGCGCAACAGTGGTCGGTTTCTTTAATTCGTCATAAAGTTCAGGCTTTCCTCGAAGTGATTTCTTTTTTGAGGAGGGCTTCTTCTGATGCGGTTGGCGGACAGTTTTACGGCTCTTGGATCGCTTGGATGAACTCATGATTTTGACCTAAAAAAATAGGGACTCGCCGACCATTACAGTCAACGAGTCCCTACGAGGGTTGCTCTAATTATTTTTGCTCTGGAAGCTTTGCGCTTCTCAAGCTGTTCTTGCCCCATTATATTCAGCAAAAATTGAATTGTCGAGCAAGTCTTATGGGATGAAAAGGCAGGAGTTATCTAGAATGCAAATCTTTTGATACTTGGTAGAGAATTGCTTCTCATGCTCTACCAGTAGAGCCTCCAGTAGAGGATTGGGTAGAAGGCTCTACCGCAGAAGGAGCAATGGTTTGAATCGATGATTAGTTTTGAGTAGAGGACTCTCGGTTAGGCTCAAAACACCACCTCAGCAACCTGCCCTCTCCCTCCACCACTCCCTTACCAGCAGCAGCTAACTCATGCAAAAATTCACGGATTTGATCTGGGGAATACTGCCGCAATTCCTTAGTGTAAAAAATATAGTTTTTCACCCACTTTGCATCTAGCCATTCGTGCTGAACATTCTTATTTTTGACCTTGCTAAGAATGATTTGAGCCGGCTTAGATAGAGGATGCCGATCGCCATTTGATGATGTTTTGACAGGGATTGAGTTGTGCTTCAGGACAGCTTGCCCAGCAGTTAGAAAGCTCACCTTCCCCACTCCCTGAGATTCTAGCTGTCTGAAGGCTGCAATCAGGGCAGCGCGATCGACCTGTCCCAGATGAGGAAACACCTGCTGAAATCTAGGCTTAGAGACGATTGCTTCGACCTGAGATAGCAATAGTTCACCCGATTGTTGCTCCAGCATTGCCTCCAGCAAGTCTACAAGTGACAACGGCAGGCATTGAATGGGAATCATCGCTTGCAGCTGATCTTCAGTGTCAGCAGTTGGGTCAGCGATCGTTGGCCCTGACACTGGTAACTGAGGACGATCGCTCCCGTTCGGTGATAGCTGGGGCTGTCTTGCTTGCCGTTCCTGCTCTTGGGCAATTCGCTGCACCTCAAATTCTGCTGCACTTGGTAGGGACAGACGCGCTGCCCATTCACCAGTGCTGTGGCATTTGTGAGGCTCAACACCTAAGATGTCCCACCCCATTAACCACGCCAGTCGATCGGCAAACTTCCCCACTAGCTGTCCTCCTCATCAATCCATTCCAGCAATCGTCGGATATCGGTCTGGGTTGATTGGCTGCTCTCGATCGCTAACTGGGGAATGGGGAAGCGGTAGAGTCTGCCCCGATGCCCCACAATGCAGGGGCGCTCCTGCCCATCGAGCCAGGCTTTTGTCTTGCTCCTCAGCAGGGGCGGCAGCGATCGAATGGCTTCATAGGCATCTTCTGCCAGGTAGAAGCGGGCAAAGCTGCGGCGCAGGCTACCTAAACCTTCTAACCCCAATGCTTTAACTGACCATTCCTGGGAGACCAGAAACACTCGCATCCGTCGCTTTCTGCCCAGCCGTACCATTGGCAGCAGCCAAGCTATCACAGAGTTGTCTTCTCCTGATTTCTTGGGCTTGCAGGACTCGATCAGGGTTGGGGCTTCCTCGACAATCCGCAGCGTTTGCTGAAGCTGGGATTTCCGTCCTCGGTTAACCAGTCGTCCCCGCTGCTGGATCTCCTCCTGGTCGCTGTCCAGTTGTTCCAGGATCTCATCGGTCTGCCATTCCTTGCCCAGGACTCGATACCCCTGCCAGTCGTGCGGCTCCGCTTCCGGGTCAAAGACAATTACCTCGCTGCCGGGGAACTGGGTTTGGATCAGGTATTTGATCAGCGTAGACTTGCCCGTGCCGGGAACGCCAATGATGGCAATGCAGGGGCAAAAGTCTGGGTCTTGAATCCGGCTCACTTCAAACAGGGGCAACTCGTCTTCATCCCCACCGGCGATCGCCTCTTCGGTCTCCGGCTCACCCTGTTGAGGCACAGTACGATATGGGACTTCGATCGCCTCCTCCAACGCTGGCAGCAATCCAAACTCTTGCTGCATTCTCAGGTCATAGGAAGACGATCGGTAGGCTAGTTCTTTACGGCGTAACTCACGGGCAGCCAACCGCACTTCAAACTGTTCTTCTGCCGTCTCTTCCGCTCTGGATGCTTCCCACACCACCACGCCTGCCAGCAGCGATGCCAGGGTGTATTTCAAGACGATCGCCGGGGGCAGCAGTTGTCGTTCCGTCCAATAATTGCCGTATTTGTGGGGCACTGCCGCGATGCTCCAGACCAATGCGATCCAGAGGAAGAGGCGCAGTTGCCGATTGCACCAGGTCAGCATCAGAAACCGGATTAGATGAGCCATGTCCCAATCCCCGCGCCCACTAATCCGACGATCGCCATTGCGACCAGAGCGGCTCGCAGGAGTGCCACATCCGTTCGTAACACCTGTGCCAGGGGAGAATCACCTGCTGTGCCGAAGATGCCGATCAGCATGACAAACAGCAGTCCCACGAGCAGCGGCGTGCGGGTATTAGGGAAGAACCGAAACAGAACTGTCAGGGCGATCGAGCTAAACAAGCCCGCAGCCGCGAGATGAATCAGTTTGACGAGAGTTAACAGTCGCATCGTTCAAACCTCCAGTGTTCAAACCTTCAAAGCGATGAACCCCGATCGCACTGGGGCAGTTTTGTTATCTCCCACCCAGCAGCGAGAGCCACTGGTTTGTCGTCTGAGTCGCAACCTTGCTAAAGCGCTCGCTGCGCCCGTATCGCCCTTTCAGTTCGGCGTAGCGTGGGTTGAGGACGTGGAGCTTTTCCAGATAGGCAGCATTCTCCTCCAGCTTGCCAAGCTCGACTTCTGCCACCGTGCCCTGGTATTTGCGGAAAGCAGTTTGCTCTACCAGGTCGGCTCGCTCTACCTTCTCAGCCGATTCGAGAAACTTCTTGGTTGCCTGAGCATTGCGGGTGCGATGTTCTGCCAAGTCTGCCATCATCTGGGCTTCTTCCGGTGTCCACCCGCCGCGAGGAACGTTGCCAAAGACCGGAATGGTGCGAACATTCGTGCCAGGAATATCGCCGGGATGGTCTGGGCTGTACACGCCCTCAGCGGTGGGAGCCAGGGCAGAAGCCCCCGCACTGTAAAGGGTGATGCCTGTTGAGCCAGACCCGTTACCGTTGCCGCGAAACAAACTGTCGAACAGTCCCATAGAGTTAAAGAGGGTAATGAGGACAAGAAAGGGGGCGAATCGCCTGAGCGATCCAGCTTAGAGTGCGTCGAGAAATTAGTTATCGCCTTGCCTGCTGCTGAACGGGGGAGCAGGTTGAGTCAGGCAGAACGGTCCAGCCAATCAAACAACCAATCGCCATTGCGATGGAAAGCCAGATCTGAGCCTTGCGCTGCTGGTCTGGCGGAAAGTAGTTGAATTCTCGGAAGCGACAGGACCAGTCAAACTGGTCAAGGTGCGATTGAATCTGATCTCGCAAAGCTTCAATTGACTTCTGAGGTTTCATCGCAGCACCTCCAGACATTGCTGGAAGCGATCGAGTTTGCCTTGCAGGAGGGCGTTCTGGGCTTCCAGGGCTTGCATTCGATGGTTCTGCCAATGCAGGACACCTATCACCCCAGCACAGGTACCACTGATCATGGCGATCGCCAGCAGGACTGGAAGGAGCGATCGAGGAGGGGCAAGCGGTTTTGCAGAAGCAGACGGAGGAGATGGGATCTGGATGACCTGAACGATGTGAGCTTCTTGGGGCAGTGGGGCGATCTGAGGTGGGGGGTACAGTCGTTGGGCTGTATTCCCTTGGCGATCGAGGGCAGTTTCATTCATGATGAGAAATCCTGAGTGTCGAACTTGGGCGTGAGCGTCAGAGGTTGGATTGGCGTCTGTCTCTGACGACTCATAGGGCTTGGATTAAATGGTTCAGTGCATCTTTAGCACTGGCAGCAGGTGGGGGAGCGATCGGGCTGGCTGGCGGTTCAACAGTAGCCTGTGAGCCTTGAAGGTAGGATTGGGCGTACACGCGCACGATCGCTTCGATCGCCACACGGGGATTGTTCAGTCCTCGCGCCTGGGCAACGGACTGTCCTAGCTGCCAAACATCTTCACTGATTCGAGTTTGGGGCATGAGACGACCTCCTACGCCACCACAGGTAAGGATTGAGGCACGGCATGATGAAACATGCCTAGAACATTGCTGAAGGCGGGGTTAGGCAACACGATGAAGGGCTGGACGGTGCGGAGCTTTGACTCGACCAGGTGAGCGGCACCCCCAGCGACAATAAAGCGACGGGTCATCGGGAGATGGGCAGTGCAGGCAGTCTGAACCGTGCCGAGAATGGTTTTGAACCAGGGGTCGAGGTATTCCGGGAGCCAATCTGTCCAGGTGATCCCGGTCTCGGCATAAGTGTGCCCCCGCGTGAAGCCATCGAGGATGGTGCCAGGGTCAGGGCTGGTAATCCCAAAGCGGCGGAGGGGCGTTTTGAGCCGTTCGTCAGCTGCAATCTGCTTGGCCAGGTGGTAGGAGCCAAAGCGATCGCCCACGTCCTGAGCAATGATGTCGCCTTCTGAGTCAATGACGCGGTAGAGCCAGGAGGAACCACCCAGGTCGATGACGATTGAGTAGCCCGATTCAGGTGTGAGTTCAGCTTGTTGGGCAGACCAGTAGGCTCCCAGTCCTTCCGGAATGACTTCGACGGAGACGACGTTGACCTGGTGCAGAACCCCGTTCCGCTTGAAGGCGTGTTTGCCCAGCAGCGACTTTTTCAGCACCGGGGCGTAGTAGTCCGGGCTGTGATGGCTGACCAAAAGCCGCAGGTCGCCGTGGACCGTTTCGATCGCGGCGTAGAAGTGCAGCTTTGCCAGGAGAGCTTTGTCCTGGGTGATGGTCTGCTCCTGAGCGGCGTACTTAAAGGCTTGATGCCCAAAGTGGTAGCGGGTGCCGTCCTCTAGCTCCACCAGCGGAGAGTTTTTCAGGGGCTTGAGGGCGTTTACGCCTCTGGGCAAACGGTACTGAACAGAACGGATGGCGCGAGGTTGGGAACCATCGCAGATTTTGATCTGGTAGTTCCCTGGGTCAAGGGCGATCGGGATTAGGCTCATATGGATTCCTCAATAAATTAATTCATTGCACTGCAAAGGAAGCGCACTTGCTTGTACGCCTTCAAATGTGAACGCTTGATTTTTTCTGATGCTTTATGGTTGGATAGTACCACTACGGTACATGTACCGCAACTGTTCTAAGTGAACAAAGTAAAGCGAAGGAGTAAGCTATGTCTGTACCCTGTGACTGTACCGACCTCATGCCTTCTGAGAAGCCTAGAATTACGGTCTACTTAGATGAAGACATTAAGGAGGACCTCGAAGAGCTTGCTAGACTTCATGACCGTCCAGTAAGCAACTTTGTGTTGACGCTAATCAAGCAAGCAATCACGGACGCAAAAGCGCAGGGACAACTAAAGGGTAAGTAATGCTCGACCGGCAGAAGGAGGCGATTGCGATGATTCAAGCCGTTCCTAAACCCATTACCTTTGATGAGTTCATCGACTGGTATCCAGAGAACTCAGAACATCGCTACGAACTGCACGATGGAACGATCGTTGAAATGCCCAAGCCAACAGGGAAGCACTCTCAGGTCGCTGGCTTCATTTCTGGCGAACTGTTTCTGGAGATCCGGCAGGCAAAACTTCCGTATTTCATCCCCAAGGAATGCGTAGTTAAGGCGATCGACGAGTCGGGATATGAACCAGACGTGATCGTGCTCGACCAGCAGGCGATCGCTCAGGAACCGCGATGGGAACGAGAATCGATTATTACCAAAGGCGAATCAGTCCGGCTCTTGGTTGAAGTGGTGAGTACCAACTGGCGCGACGACTACCTGACTAAGCTGGCAGACTATGAGGAGCTTGGAATTCCAGAGTATTGGGTGATCGATTACGCGGCTTTGGGCGGACGGCGGTTTATTGGCAACCCAAAGCAACCGACCCTGAGCATCTACACCCTCGTAGAGGGAGAGTATCAGGTCAGCCAGTTTAGGGGAGACGATCGGATTGTTTCAGCCGCTTTTCCAGAGCTAGACCTTACTGCTAAGGCAGTTCTATCAGTAGGTTAAATACCGGCTCAGTAACGACAGCAAAACAAGGAGATGCATCGTGGACAGACAAAGACATAAAACGTCACAAAAGCGAAACAACGTCTTATTGCCTTTGCCCAAAATGGGAGCTACTATATCTAGTGGAGCAAGAATTGAATATCCGTAGCCCTAGGAGGGAGCGGCAGGAACATCTAGCATTGAGCTAGGAGCGTCCTGTCGTTTGTTGTTTTTAGCCCTATGCTCAGGCAGAGATCTCGTCCACAACGCTATTTGAAGATATACTCAGCAGAAAGGAAAGATCTGCATATAGCGTGATCCAGCCTGAAACACAAAGTTTGCTCTTTCGATGAATTTAGGAGGTGAACCTGACGAATCACAAACCAATGCCGTCGTATCACAAAGTCCAGTACCCTCTACAGCACAATGTGCCGACCTTAAACGCCAAAAATCGCTAGCCACAAGTTCCCCAACTCAACTAGCGATCTAAGGCAATAACAGGTTGTTCATAAAAACCACCTTTTGGTGGGGTGTCGCAAAGGAGACCTTTAGCGACGCAGAGGGTTTTTGTCGAAAAAAACATCCCCGTGCTGAGATTACGATAACACATCGGACGATCAGCGCGTCAATTGCTGCGCCTTTTTCTTGGCACGGGGATAAAGCGATTTATTCTCTAGTCCAAAATTTGCAGCATGAAAAATGAGTTATTGGGACGGCAGCGACCTGTCCTGAATGGAGTTGTACGTTCAAAAACGAATCGCCCTCAAGAAGCATTGCTCTCAGAAGGGCGATCAGTGCCAAAAGCTTGTTCGGGAGGTGTAGTATGACAGCACTCTCCCCTCGGGCAAGCGAAACCTTCCAATATGTGGAGGAACACGACAATCAATATCTGTCCCTATTTCCTCACCGTGGAGACTATCTGTACGCAGAGCATCCTGACCCCGACGAATCACCGCAATGGAAAACCGAGAGCCGTCACTTCCTGAGCGATCGCCTGATTCAGCAAGGTGCTTACCTCTACGGCGTGCGCTTTGGCAAAACAACAAATTATGTGCTGCTTGACATTGACACTGGCAGTCTCTATCACCCCAGCCGCGATCGCCTTGCGATTTCCCGTATGGCGGAAGCGCTAGAGCCGGTAGGACTGGTGAGCCATGTGTCAGTCAGCAGCAGCTATCGCGGCGGCAATAATCCTGGTCTTCACCTCTATTTTCCCTTTACGCAGTCCCAGTCCACCTGGACGATCGCCCTGGTCGCTCAAACACTGCTGGAAAATGCTGGATTCAAGCTCAAGCCCGGACAGCTAGAACTATTTCCGAATCCCAAGCCTTACGGTGAGGACGGGCCAACTCTGTACAATGGGCATCGATTGCCACTCCAGGCAGGCTCCTACCTGCTGAATGCAGACTTTCAGCCCATCCACACCAGTCGGGCACGATTCGTGCAGCAGTGGAAGTTCGCTGAAGGACGCAATGACCTTGATAGCCGCCGTCTCAAACAGGTGCTGAAGCAAGCGAAACGTCGGCGCTACATCGTGAGCGGCAAGGCACAGAAATTCCTCAACGATCTGAATGCAGAAATAGAACCGGGTTGGACAGGTGCAGGACAGACTAATCGCATCCTGGGTAAGATTGCTTGCCGAGCGCGAGTGTTTTACCACGTCCATCACGGCGGTAGCCCACTGGAAGGAGAAGCCTTAGCCCAAGTGATTGCCGAGATCGCACAGTCACTACCTGGTTATGAGGAGTATTGCAACCACAAAGCGGAGATCGAGGAGCGATCGAGGCTGTATGGGCGATCGAGTGAGAAACGGTATTACCCCTATGGCTATCGTCAGCGTGAACTTGATGTAGAGGAGACAAAGCAAAACTCTACGGAACAAGGCAACGTTTTGAATTGGAACCAGCAGCAGTCTCAGGCAGCCCAGGAACGGATCAGGAAAGCAGTTGCTGAGCTACAGGAACAGGGCAATCTACCAAGTCAGAAAACCGCTCGGAGAAATGCCCTGAGAGCTTACCGGATCAGCAATAAGACTCTGGATAAATATCCGGAACTGTGGTGGGAAAGCTCAGAATCCTTACAGGGAGAGGAATACTACCCTGTTGACGCGGATTTGAGCGATGCGGAAGGGCTGAAATCCTTACAGGGAGAGGAATACTACCCAATGGAAAACAATAAGCTTGTAGGGCTGTCTGTCTGTGACGCTCCTCAGCAGCAGGCACAAGACAGCCCTACTTCTGGTGAGTTTCCGGATCTCAGGGAAGTTTCCACAGTTCCAAAACTGATAGTTCCAGCATTTTCTAATTCTTCTCAAACTGTGGCTTCTGCTGTACAGCAAGTTATCCAGTTCAGCTTATTCCAGGAGAACCGCTTAGCGGCTAAAAGGGAAAAGCAAATGCGACAGTGGCTGCAATCAGGCGATCCGATTCTGATGGCGGAAGCAAACCAGTATTTTCAATTGAGTCTTGTTCCGATCGATTGATTGTCTGTTCAGCTTTTGCTTAGGTTTTATCAAGTTTTCATGCCGCCTTGATGCGTGTTGAGTTACAGATTGAGAAGGGCTCGGGAACTTTAGTAAGGTTGCCCTTTCCCTTCATTCAGTAGCCCCTTGCAATTCACTGAGTATGTCTAGTGCCCCCGCCTCACCGAACTTTGCTTTTCTTCGGGTTCATGATCCTCAATTGGTTCGCCTGGGAGCCTTAGCAGAGAAGTACTTTGCTGATGACCCTAATACCTGTCTGATTAAACTCAGGCAGTTTGGTGAAGTCTTGGCGCAAATGGTGGCAGCGAATGTGGGACTTTACACGAACCCAGACGAGAAGCAAGTCGATCTCCTGCGGCGGCTGCGCGATCGCAATGTTGTTCGAGGGGAAGTCGATCGGCTATTCCATGAACTGCGGAAGGCGGGAAATAGTGCAACCCACAGCTTGTCTGGTAGCCAACGACAGGCGTTAAGTTGCCTTCAGTATGCGCGTGCGTTAGCCATCTGGTTTCATCGCTCCTTCGGTGGGCTGCGCGATTTTGAGCCGGGACCCTTTATCCCGCCACCAGACCCCCGTGTTGAGTCGCTGACGCTTCAGCAGGAGCTAGCCAGACTGAGAGCAGAGATGGAACAGAGCCAGGCTGCAATGGCTCAGGTTCAAGCCTCACTGGAGCAAGAAGCCCAGCAGCGATCGTCCGCAGAGGAAATTGCCAAAGAAGCTGAAGCCAGAGTGCAGGATTTGAGACGTCGTCTGGATGCAATTCAGGCGGAAGCGGCATCTCAACCCACTCAAACGATTCAGCAGACGATTACCCAGGCTCAGGCAGCGGAAAGTCGTGTTGTTCTCAATGAGCAGGAAACCCGTCGCCTGATTGATGCTCAGCTTCGTGAGGCAGGATGGGAAGTGGATTCGGAAGAGTTAACCTATGTGAAAGGGACTCGTCCGCAGAAGGGGCGGAATCTGGCGATCGCAGAATATCCCACTGGCCATGGGCGGGCAGACTATGTCCTCTTTGCGGGACTGCAAGTGGTTGCGATTGTCGAAGCCAAACGTCAAGCCGTGGACGTTATGGGTGGAGCTTTAGATCAGGCAAAGCGATATAGCCGGGATTATCAGATTCAGGGCGAGGAAATGTTGCCCAAGGGCAGTCCCTGGGGAGAATTCAAGGTTCCCTTTGTCTTTGCGACAAACGGGCGCGACTATCTGAGACAGCTTGAAACGAAAAGCGGTATCTGGTTCTGCGATCTGAGGCGTCCAACCAATCGACGAATCGTATTGAGAAACTGGTTAAAGCCCCAGGGGTTGCTTGATAAGCTGGCTCAGGATATAGATGCTGCGAATCAGCAACTCGCGCAGGAAGGCTTTAACTATGGGCTGGAGTTGCGGGACTACCAGGTGCGAGCGATTCAAGCAGTCGAAGCCGCCCTGAGTCAGGAGCAGCGAGAGCTACTGGTGGCAATGGCAACGGGGACAGGTAAAACCAAAACGGCGATCGCCCTTTGCTACCGATTGCTGAAGACGAAGCGGTTCCGGCGCATTCTGTTTCTGGTGGACCGTACGGCTCTGGGCATACAGACAGAGGATGCCTTCAAAGATTCCCGCATGGAAAGCCTGCAAACTTTTGCAGACATCTTTGAGCTTAAGGGGCTGAAGGAGGCAGAGGCAGAACGTGAAACCAAAGTGCATATTGCTACGGTGCAGGGGATGGTGAAGCGGATTCTGTATCCCAGTGACGAGAGCGGAACGGCTGGCAGTGCGGTGCCGACTGCGGATCAGTATGACTGCATCATTGTGGATGAGTGTCACCGGGGGTATCTGCTCGATCGCGAGTTGAGCGATGAGGAACTGGAGTTTCGCGACTTTAACGACTATGTGTCGAAATATCGCCGGGTGCTGGATCAGTTTGACGCAGTCAAGATCGGATTAACGGCAACCCCGGCGCTGCATACCACGCAGATTTTTGGGGAGCCGGTGTTTACCTACAGCTACCGGGAAGCGGTGGTGGATGGTTGGCTGATTGACCAGGAACCCCGCATCCAGATCAAAACTGCCCTTTCAGAAGATGGAATGGTGTGGAATGCCGGGGATCAGATGGAATTTTTTGACCCTGCGACCGGACAGCTGGATCTGGTTCATGCGCCGGATGAACTCCGAATTGAAGTAGAGCAGTTTAACCGCCGCGTTGTCACACGGGAGTTTAATCGGGTCGTTTGTGAAGCGCTGGCAGCTTATATTGATCCGTCTCTGCCCGATAAAACGCTGATCTTTTGTGCCACTGACGATCATGCCGACATTGTGGTTGAGGAGGTAAAAACCGCGCTGGAGAACCTTTACGGCAGCATTGACGATGATGCAGTGGTCAAGATTACCGGAAAGGCAGACAAGCCGCTCCAGCTGATTCGCCGGTTCAGGAATGAGAGTAACCCGAAGATTGCCGTGACGGTTGACCTGCTCACCACCGGCATTGATGTACCTGCAATCTGCAATCTGGTGTTCATTCGGCGGGTGAATTCTCGCATTCTGTATGAACAGATGTTGGGTCGGGCAACTCGCCGCTGTGACGAGATTGGCAAAGAAGTCTTTCGGGTTTTTGATGCGGTGGGACTGTATGAGGCGATCGCGCCAGTCACAACCATGCGACCTGTAGTGGTCGATCCTAGTGTCACAATCGCCCAACTTTTGGGCGAACTAGGAACCGTGAAGAAACCGGAGGCGGTGGAGCAGATTTTAGACCAGCTTTGTGCCAAGATTCAGCGCAAGCGCAGGCATTTAAGCGATAGCAGTCGCCAGCAGATCGAGACGATCGCCGGGATGCCCGTCGAGCAAATTACATCGCACGTTAAAAGCCAAACGCCTGCTGATGCGGCGCAGTGGCTGCGGGAACGAGCGGCGATCGCCCAGATTCTTGACCTTAAGGACGGTGGAACCAGACCTTTGCTGGTTTCCCACCATGCAGATGAACTGCGCTCAGTCACTCAAGATTTTGGTGATGCGGCTCGTCCAGAGGACTACCTGGACAGTTTCAAGGCATTCTTGCAGGAGAACCTGAACCAGATTCCTGCACTCCTGGTTGTGACGCAACGCCCACGAGAGTTAACCAGGGCACAGCTGCGAGAACTGCGTGTGGCTTTAGATGTGGCTGGCTATTCAGAAACGACACTCAAGACGGCGTGGCGGAATGCGACAAACGAGGAGATTGCAGCCTCAATTATTGGCTTTATTCGACAGGCAGCCTTAGGAGATGCGCTAATTCCGTATGAGGAGCGGGTCGATCGTGCGATGAGAAGAATCCTTGCCAGCCAGAACTGGACACCGCCCCAGCGGAAATGGCTGGAGCGGATTGGGAAGCAGTTAAAGGTGGAAGTGATAGTTGATCGGGAGTCCCTGGATAAGGGAGAGTTTAAGTCTCAAGGAGGCGGGTTCGATCGCCTCAATAAAACGTTCAATGGAAAACTTGAGACGATTTTGCAGGAGATTGGCGATCGCCTCTGGCAACAAGATGCAAGTTAGCATCCTGCTATAGTCAATTATTCTTGCTTTAAAGATTGCCTGGCTTTCTCGATAATGTTGAGTATTTCTGCGTCTAGGGCAGATTGTTCCTGGTTTAACTTAGCCTTTTCCGCTCTCAATCGTTTTGCACCTGCGGGGTCAAAGCGATTTCCGACATAATTTGCAGGGTTTTCTTCTGGAAAATCTTGGAAGTATTCATACATTTCGCTCATCGGTGTATCCTCTTTAATACAGTTTCTCTATTTTTCCCTGATATCAGCCTGGTCTTAGCAACGAAGAATTTACTCGTTTGTAGATAATTCAGAGTATACTCCCCGTTTTTTCATTGCTATATAAGGGTAAGTGTCTATTTCATGAAGCTGATGCAAGAGATTCTAAGACGACAGGATTTGCGAGTGTGCAAAGCTCTACGATCAGGGTTTTTAGAGAACTAACTTTATGAAGCCATAGGTGGAAAGCCTTCGTACCACTTGCTGTGGTTGCCTTCATGGTTTTCCATTCCTGGCTTTGTGAGGATGCCTTTCGGGTCAGCATAGCTGGAAATTACTTTCTTGGGCTGTTCGTGCCAACTCAGATTGAAAGCACAAAGGTTTGGGAAGAATTCCATTGCGGAATAGGGGAGGTGGTCGTGAATCCACCAAGCAAGGGGCTGCCAGTCTTCCGTTTCTTCATAGCGATCGAGATACCAGTTCACGACAATACAAGCGGTTGCCCCCATATAACCATCAGCATCCCGATGATCCCAGATGTGTTTTGCGTAGTTAGCCTCGTTGCTGGCGCAATTATGCCCCTTGTCATTGCCCACTTGATTCACAGTTGGAGAGCGATAGGCAGAACGAATGGAGATGCGCCCGAAGGTGGCTTGCAAAGGTTCCAATAATTCTTCGCACAAGCGAGTTCCAGCGGCGATCGCCAGGTCTGGGTTTTCGGGAATATTCGGAATGCCATAGAAGTTGGCGATTTCGCTGTAGAGGAAGTCTCGCATGAAGAAGTTTTTCGACAAGCGAACCCGACCTAAATCTTCTAATCCTTTGACTGATCCTGGTTTTCGCATACGCTATATAGGTTTAGTACCTCTGTTTTAGATTGCCCTGAAGAGAAGCAAACATTTATGTCCGCAACCTCTGATATCGTTCAAAAGCTCTGGAGTCTGTGCCACGTCTTGCGCGATGATGGCGTGACGTATTTACAGTACGTTACAGAGTTGACCTATCTGCTGTTTCTCAAGATGGCGCAGGAGACAGGAGCAGAGGAGCAACTGCCGGAGGGTTATCGTTGGGGCGATCTGGTGGGTAAGGGTGAAGTAGAGCAATTGAAGTTTTATCGATCGCTCTTACTCATGCTGGGTTCTGAGGAATCGTCGAAGCGGGTGCAGGCAATCTTTGCCAATGCTCAGTCGTCATTAAAGCAGCCGCGCATCCTCAAGAAACTGGTGAGCAGCATTGACGAGTTGGAATGGTTTTCGGAGCATCGAGACGAGTTTGGCGACCTCTATGAAGGGTTGCTGCAAAAGAATGCCGATGAGAAGAAATCGGGGGCGGGGCAGTATTTTACGCCAAGATCCTTGATTGATTGCATGGTGGCGCTAGTGAAGCCACAGCCAGGAGAGCTAGTCCAAGACCCTGCAGCAGGGACGGGAGGCTTTTTGATCGCCGCCGATCGCTACATTCGGCAGGAGCATGATCCATATGATTGGACGGAGGCACAGCAGTCATTTCAGCAGCATCAGGCGTTTTATGGCATGGAACTGGTGCAGGATGCTCATCGGCTCTTGCTCATGAACATGCTGCTGCATGGGATTGAAGGGGCTGTGGATTTAGGCGATACGCTCTCTCCGCAGGGGCAGCGGTTGGCAAAGGCAGATGTGATTCTGACCAATCCGCCATTCGGGACGAAGAAGGGTGGGGGAACGCCCACACGGGATGACTTTACCTATCTCACATCCAACAAGCAGCTGGCGTTTTTGCAGCACATCTATCGATCGCTGAAACCGGGTGGACGGGCAGCAGTGGTGTTGCCGGATAACGTGCTGTTTGAGGATGGACAGGGGCGATCGATCCGGGCGGATTTAATGGACAAGTGCAATTTGCATACGATTTTGCGGCTGCCAACGGGCATTTTCTACGCGCAGGGGGTGAAGACGAATGTGCTGTTCTTCCAGCGGGGCAAGACGGAAAAGGGCAACACGAAGGAAGTCTGGATCTACGATATGCGAACGAATATGCCCAGCTTTGGAAAGCGGGTGCCGCTGACTCGTGAGCATTTTGCGGAGTTTGAGCGTTGCTATGGGGATGACCCAAACGGGCAGGGCAAACGAGTGGATCTGGGTGAGGAAGGGCGATTCCGCTGCTTTACGCGAGAGCAGATCAGCAAGCGCAATGAAAACCTGGATATTTCCTGGCTGAGGGATGAGAGCTTGCAGTCGGGGGATGACTTGCCAGAGCCAGAGGTGATCGCGGCTGAGATTATGGAAAAGCTTCGGGTTGCCACCAAGGAAATGGAGGCGTTGATGGTATTGCTAGAAGGGGAGGAAGCAGCAGAGGCGGTGAGTGCTTCGGTCGGGTTGCCAACTTTAGAATAGGAGCGAGGCGATCGCCTGATCTCAAGATTGGGGAGGAGAGGAGAACGGGAATGAAAACTCTTGAGGAAGTCAAACAACAATTGATCCAGATTAAACCGCGATTGCAGCAAGCCTATCAGGTTACACAGTTAGGCATCTTTGGTTCCTATGCTCGACAGGAGCAGACTGAGACGAGCGATGTCGATGTTTTGATTGACTATGACAAGGCTCCAACGTTGTTTAAACTGGTTGAACTGCGCGAAGACCTGAGCAGCGTTTTGGGGATGAAGGTGGATGTTGTCACCAGGAACGGGTTGAAGCCGAGAATCCGGGAAAGGGTGTTGTCTGAGGTCGTTTATCTATGACCGATCGCCCGCTGTCAGAGTTTTTGCAGGACATCCTGGAATCAATTGCAGACATTGAAGCATTCACTAAAGGAGTTGATTTTGAAGCGTTTCAGGCAAATCGAGAGAAAGTCTTGGCAGTGGTGAAGTCTATCGAAATTCTAGGCGAAACGGTCAAAAAAAAACCCGATGATATTCGGAGCCAATATCCTCAAATTCCCCGGAAAGCGATCGCGGGAATGCGAGATGTGTTGTTCATGAATACTGGGGATTGATACTAACGTTGTGTGGGCAACGGTACAGGAAGGGTTGCCTCCGCTAAAAGCTGTAATTGTTGAGATTGCCGATAGCAGTAGATAACGAGTTTCAAGCTTCACTAGCCGATTGCCCCTCCCCAATAAATTCTGCTTCCTAATTCTGATTTGATTGCAAGCTATGAGTGACGAATTGACAGAACTGCCTGAAGACTGGAAATTAGTTCAGCTTAAAGACATTACATCAAAGTTGGTAGACGGCTCACATAATCCGCCTTCTAAACAAGAAGTTGGGTTACCCATGTTGAGCGCCCGTAATATCAATGATGGAAAAATTGACTTTGATGGTGAATGCAGATTTATTGAAGAGAGTGCCTTTAAAGCGGAAGATGCCCGAACAAAGATTAGTGCAGGAGATGTATTGCTCACAATTGTTGGTGCAATTGGCAGAGCAGCAGTTGTACCCGATAGCTGTCAGCCTTTTACGCTCCAACGCAGCGTTGCCGTGATGTCTCCCATCAAAATTGTGCCTAGTTTTCTAAAGTATCAATTTGATTCGCCCAGATTACAAACAGAGTTTTTAGACAAAGCTAAGGGAACGGCGCAGAAAGGCATTTATCTCAAAACATTGAGTGAACTAAGAATTGCCCTTCCACCACTTAATGAGCAGAAGCGGATTGTTGCCAAGATTGAGGAGTTGCGCGATCGCTCTCATCGTGCAAAACAAGCCCTCGAAGCGGTTCCAGAATTGTGCGATGGCTTCCGCCAATCTGTCCTTGCGGCTGCCTTCCGAGGTGACTTAACAGCTGATTGGCGCGAAGAAAACCCGGACGTTGAACCTGCTTTGGTTTTGTTGGAGAGGATTAAGGAACGGAGATTTGAGCTTGCTGAAAAGAAGAGAGATTTACTAGCTGTCCAAAAGACTTACGCAGAACTGATAGATAGCCCTGTAGATGACCCATCGTTACCAGACGGGTGGCTACATTGCAGAATTAATGACATTGGCAATGTTTGCAATGGTAGTACTCCATCTCGGAAAGAACTCAAGTATTGGGATGGTTCAATCCCTTGGGTAAGTTCTGGGGAGGTTCGCAACAATGAGATTTTTCAAACTCGTGAAGCCATTACAGAAGAAGGCTATGAAAATACTTCTGTTCGGCTTTTACCTGTTAGTACAGTACTTTTAGCAATGATCGGAGAAGGCAAGACCCGAGGACAAACTGCCATATTAAGGATCGAAGCAACTATTAACCAAAATATTGCTGCCGTCATTCTCAATCATGGGCTAGTTTTGCCTGAATATCTTTGGTATTGGTTCCAATATCAGTACGCATCTACAAGAGAAGTAGGTAGCGGTTCAGGGCCTCAAGCCCTTAACTGTCAGCGAGTACGAGAAATTCCTTTTGTGCTTGCTCCACTCCAAGAACAAAAAGCAGTCGTCACTTGCATTAAAAACATGCTCGACTCAACTGGAGCGATTCGGCATCAGCTTCAATTAACAGTAGATCACCTCGCCATTCTCAACCAATCCATTCTCGCTAAAGCTTTCCGGGGTGAACTGGTTGAGCAAAATCCCAATGATGAACCTGCCTCCGTATTACTCGATCGCATTCGGATAGAGCGACAGGCACAGGAAGGCAAAAAGAGCGGGGGCGCAAGAGGCAAGCGGAAGAAGGCAAACAATGACCAGCTAGACCTGCCGAGAGTGGAATAGGGCGATCGCTCTTGACCGCTGAAATCAGTGATGCGATCGCTGGTTCGCCTCATCGAAAAAACGCAGCGGGAGCCGCTCTACAGCTTAATTGGTGCCTTAATAGCGAGGCTTACAGTCAGAGAAGCTCAAACACTCACTATCGAGGAAACCAGCGAGCGCCATTTCCAACACAGCTTCCACCGGATACTCAATCTCTGCGGCTCGTCTTTCAAACGATTCCCTGATTTTGTCAGGCAACGCCGCTAGTATCATCCGGGCTGCAACCGGGCTGAGATGTTCTGTCGTTTCTTGTTCAACAGTGGGTTGCATGGTCAGTCCCTCATCGGTATTCGGGCATTAAACGGCGGTTCGCTCAGATTAAGGATAATCCGCTCTAACTCCGATGATAACGCCCGCCACCGCATGAAGTCGAGGGTAAACGTGGCGATCGCCACATCGCGATGGTCATAGTCCGCAATCCACGACCAGGTAATCGATTTATGCCCGCCTCTAAATCGCTCCTTAATGTCCTGAGCTTTTCCGATATACAGCAGTCCCTCAGTTCGATGCCGCACAGCATAGATCCCAGGTTTCGTCGTTAGTTCTGTAAATTCCCTTGTAATTGGAACACAATCAGAGAAATCTGCCTTAATAAGCGCCTCTAGAATGGCGTATGCCTGTGCCTCTACTTCTGTCATCAACCTGTTGCTTCTCCTCAGCCAGATTTGCCCATTCCTATGAGCTAGATAGAGCATGATTCAAAACTAGGACATCTGACCGGGTTTGCTTGTCCTAGTTTTGCTTGTTCTGGTTTTACAGCCCATTCTGGGTAGGGATACCAGAGAAACTGCTATAAATACTACTCACCCTGATCACGAGCCATCATTTTCCTCTGCTTCCAGTTCTTCGATCGTGTCTTCAATCTCCTGGATCATTCGATTGATATGGCTTTTCAGGTCTTTTGTGGCTTTACCTGGCTTTTCATACTTGTTAGCCAGATTTGCCCATTTTTGCAGATTGGATAGAGCACGATTCAAAACTAGGACATCTGACCGGGTTTGCTTGTCCTGGTTTTGCTGCCCATCCTCAGTAGAGTCGTCAGGGATATCATTCAAATACCGCCTCACCTGCCGAATGGACTTGCCAATAATCAACTCCAGAGCAGGGCGTAAAGCTTTCTCTCCTTTTTTAGGTTTTCCGGGGGCATCTCTATAACCTGCTGCCCTCAATCTATCCGCAATAGCCCTTACTTCTGTCGGAGTGTAATCTCTCCGCTTCTCGTTTTCACTGGCTTCGATCGCCAGCGCCTTCTCTGGCTCAATTTGGCTATCGAAGTCGTAACGACGGATGGGGACTTGTTCATTAGGGAATTGCTTAGCGTAAGCATCGGGGTCTTGTTCCCGTAATAGCAGAATCGCAGCACGCCGATGCCCTCCCGCCAACAATCTACCCTGGCTATCCACCGCGATTGGAGCAATCAATCCTACGATCGCGATACTATCGGCTAGCTCCTCAATATGAGCCGGGTTTAGTGGGCGGCTGTCTCCTTCTACGCGATCGGTGATGCTGTCGATCGACAAGGTCGCTGTTGATGAGGGAGTCTCTGCGCCTCGGCTTTTGGCGATCGCTAATGCCCCAGTTAATTTGCTAGCACTCATTTCGTCCCCCAACCCTTCCAGATTTCTTTACCCAAAGCTTGATAGTCGCCCCATGCAGTGGCAGCAGCACTGCCTCGCAATTCACTCACTGGCAATCCTTCCAGAGCCGAGTCTTGATAAACAGCCCTGTCTTTAATTCCCGTATTAAACACCGGCAGTCCTGCTTCCTTTAGTGCTTCCCTGGCACTGGCTTCTCGTTTAAGCCCTCTCGTAGGAAGCATGGTTAAGAGAATGCGGTACTTATCATCAGACAGTGATTGTAGAATGCCCACCGTCCCGATCGTCGCCTCTAACGAAAAAATAGAAATCTCGGAAGGGATGATCAATAAGTCGCTAGCAGCAGCGAGTGGTAGCAGTTCAGTTGGGTCAGTACGGGCAGGAGTGTCAATAATCAGATGATCAAATGCTGGGGGCTCTTTGTCCCCATCCATAACTGAGAAAGCTGCCCTCTGCTGTCCACGCTCGTACCAACTCAACGCGCTTCTATTAGGATCACCATCTAACAGCACAACCTTGCCGCTTCCTCGCCGCTTACCAAAATGCTGGGCTAAATGTAAAGCCGTCGTTGTTTTGCCTACACCACCCTTAAAGCTGGCGATTGTAATAATCATGGTATTGATTCTACTGGAACCACCTTGAGATTTTGCACGAAAATCGTCCAGCTAACTATTCCAGAAACGCTGGTTTTGTCTACACTTTTCCTATTTCATAGCACTTGCTCTTTTCAGCCCTAACTACCAAAATTCGTTCATTTCTAAAACAAAGTCTATCGCCATTGATGACAGACCTCATGCATTGCCCGAACCATCTCTTGTAACGCTTCTTTGCCGCCTAAACTCACTATGAATGGTCGAAGCTTAGCCATTGTTTGTAAAAGCTCGTTGCGGCGCAGGTGAGACAACATATGAAGAACCTCGTGCCAGAAGCGAATGCTGGTTGAAAGTTGTATTAATTGATCTGCCATGCCCTGAAATGCTTGTGCTGAGTGGTACTTATCTTGAAATTGTCGTGTAATGTCTAGGGCATGGGGTAACAAGGACTCCGGCAGGTGTGGCACCAAAGCACTGAGGGTACGAGCGCGGTCAGACTCAGATTGAAATTGTCGTGTAATGTCTAGGGCATGGGGTAACAAGGACTCTGGCAGGTGTGGCACCAAAGCACTGAGGGTACGAGCGCGGTCAGACTCAGATTGAAATTGTCGTGTAATGTCTAGGGCATGGGGTAACAAGGACTCTGGCAGGTGTGGCACCAAAGCACTGAGGGTACGAGCGCGGTCAGACTCAGATTGAAATTGTCGTGTGATGTCTAGGGCTTCGGTCACCAGTTCTGGCAGGTATGGCACTAAAGCACCGAGGGCAGTAGCGCGGTCAGACTCAGATTGAATTTGTCGTGTGATGTCTAGGGCTTGGGGTAACCAGGACTCTGGCAGGTGTGGCACCAAAGCACTGAGGGTACGAGCGCGGTCAGACTCAGATTGAATTTGTCGTGTGATGTCTAGGGCTTCGGTCACCAGTTCTGGCAGGTATGGCACTAAAGCACCGAGGGCAGTAGCGCGGTCAGACTCAGATTGAAATTGTCGTGTAATGTCTAGGGCATGGGGTAACCAGGACTCTGGCAGGTGTGGCACCAGAGCCCTGAAAGCATCAGCGCGGTCAGACTCAGATTGAAATTGTCGTGTGATCTCTAGGGCATGGGGCAACAAGGACTCCGGCAGGTGTGGTACCAAAGCCCTGAGGGCAGCAGCGCGGAAAGACTCAGATTGAATTTGTCGTGTGATGTCTAAGGCTTCGGTCACCAGTTCTGGCAGGTGTGGTACCAAAGCACTGAGAGCAGTAGCGCGGTCAAACTCAGATTGAATTTGTCGTGTGATGTCTAAGGCTTCGGTCACCAGTTCTGGCAGGTGTGGCATTAAAGCACTGAGAGCAGTAGCGCGGTCAAACTCATCTTGAATTTGTCGTGTGATGTCTAGGGCATGGGGTAACAAGGACTCCGGCAGGTGTGGTACCAAAGCCTTGAGGGCAGTAGCGCGGAAACCCTCAGATTGAATTTGTCGTGTAATGTCTAGGGCATGGGGTAACAAGGACTCCGGCAGGTGTGGTACCAAAGCCCTGAGGGCAACAGTGCGGTAAGACTTATCTTGAATTTGTCGTGTGATGTCTAGGGCATGGGGTAACAAGGACTCCGGCAGGTGTGGTACCAAAGCCCTGAGGGCAGCAGCGCGGAAACCCTCAGATTGAATTTGTCGTGTAATGTCTAGGGTTTCGGTCACCAGTTCTGGCAGGTATGGCACTAAAGCACTGAGGGCAGTAGCGCGGTCAAACTCATCTTGAATTTGTCGTGTGATGTCTAGGGTTTCGGTCACCAGTTCTGGCAGGTGTGGCACCAAAGCACCGAGGGCAGTAGCGCGGTCAAACTCATCTTGAAATTGTCGTGTAATGTCTAGGGCATGGGGTAACCAGGACTCTGGCAGGTGTGGTACCAAAGCCTTGAGGGCAGTAGCGCGGTAAGACTCAGATTGAAATTGTCGTGTGATGTCTAGGGCATGGGGTAACCAGGACTCCGGCAGGTGTGGCACCAAAGCACTGAGGGTACGAGCGCGGTAAGACTCAGATTGAAATTGTCGTGTAATGTCTAGGGCATGGGGTAACAAGGACTCCGGCAGGTGTGGCACCAAAGCACTGAGGGTACGAGCGCGGTCAGACTTATCTTGAATTTGTCGTGTGATGTCTAGGGCATGGGGTAACCAGGACTCTGGCAGGTGTGGCACCAGAGCCCTGAAAGCAGTAGCGCGGTCAAACTCATCTTGAAATTGTCGTGTAATGTCTAGGGCTTGGGGCAACAAGGACTCCGGCAGGTGTGGTACCAAAGCCCTGAAAGCATCAGCGCGGTCAGACTCAGATTGAAATTGTCGTGTAATGTCTAGGGCATGGGGTAACCAGGACTCTGGCAGGTATGGCACTAAAGCACTGAGGGCAGTAGCGCGGTAAGACTCAGATTGAATTTGTCGTGTGATGTCTAGGGCTTCGGTCACCAGTTCTGGCAGGTATGGCACTAAAGCACTGAGGGCAGTAGCGCGGTAAGACTCAGATTGAATTTGTCGTGTGATGTCTAGGGCTTGGGGTAACAAAGACTCCGGCAGATAGGAAACAATCATTTTGATCGCTTCTGCTCGTTTCCCAGCTTCCTGAATTTGCTGAATATATGCAATTCCTTGGGCTGGTTGCCAATGTCCTTTCTCAACTAATGCTGCAATGAGTTCAGGTGGAAGGTTACTTGCCAAACTATTTAGGGAGGCAATAATTAAGGCATAACGGCACTGCAACCCAATAGAAATCGCTGGGCTGCTGTCATAAAGGTTCTCAGCTAGCTGCCATGCCCGTGCCACATCAGTAATAAAATTGGCTGTTTGTCCTAACGCTTCGCATGCCTCATACCATCCATTTCGCCTCGTTGTGGTTTCTTCTTGTAGCAGTTGATGAATTTCTGTTAACCGTCCTGCTTGCTCCAGATGCCAGGTAAGGTGAGTATGAATGTAGCCATCGTCGGGTAAGGTGTGCCACAAATTTTGTTGAGTTTTAGCTCGATAGCGGTCTAAAAAAATGGAATGAGCTTCCGCAATTTGTAAGCCCAATCCTGGTATTTCAGCTTGAGATTGAGGCGTTGACCCACTCGCTAAAATGCGCTTTGCCAGGTCATGCATTAAGTCATGGAGCCGATAGGTGAGTTTCTGTCCTGGTTGTTGTGCGCCTGCTGACAAAAGTGCCCGCGATCGCAAAAATCGCAGCGCTGTACCCGCTTGTCGTGGCGTTAATTCCCACAACGTTGCAGCGACCGCTTCGCTAATCAAAACATCCTCTGGCAATATCCCTAACCAGGCAAATTGCTTTTGTTGCTCCGGTGAGAGCCGTTGCAAGCTGAGGTTAAGCGATGCCAATAAGCTCAAGTTTTTGCGCTGTTTTTGGCTTAGTTCGGCTCCTGGGCGATCTAGAGTTTCTAATCGTGATACTTCTGCCTGCAAATCGTCCAGTAGTTCATCAAAGGTGACTCCGTCTGTTAATTGAGCGGCTGCTAATTCCAAGGCGAGCGGTAAGTTGCCCACTGCCCTCGCTAACGTAGCAGCTTGTTGGCGATCACGCTCAGTCACGCATCCTGGATATTTCTGAGTCAGTAACATGAGCGATTGCTCTGGCGTCATTTCCTCTAGGTCATACCGCTTCGCCCCACGAACTTCTGCCTCACGAGTTGTAACCAATACTCGACAGCCCTGTCCACCAACGCGAAAGGGTTCTACATGGTCAGGGTTCCAGGCATCATCCACTACAAGCAACACTTGCTTGTCATAGAGCAACGAGCGCAAGTGCATCGAGGCAGCATCAATGCTAGTCGGCTTATAGTCATGATCCCCTAAAGCTTGAATCCAGCTACTCAAGAATGAGAGAATATCAGGCTCTTGCCCTAGTGTTGCCCAAAGGATGCCATCTGCAAACCGATCCTGTACCTCTATGTCATGGGCTACAGCGGTTGCCAATACAGATTTCCCGATACCCCCCAAGCCGTAGATTGCGCTAACCACCAATGTGCCGGGTGTAGCATTATCAGTTGCCAACAGCAGTGATTTGACTGTTTGTTGATGTTCTGGACGGGCAACAAAGTAATCAGGCAGCGGCGGCATCTGGAAGTTTTTTCCAGTACGAAGGGGGCGATCGTTGTTGTATTGATTGATAGTGACATTACCCCGGATTGTGCCAGGAGTGATATTGCGATCGCCAGTGATTCCCTGATTAATTCGCAGAGAGGATTGTTCGGGAGCGGTCGGTTTCTCTTGCCCTACCTGCTCCAATAGTGGCAATGTCGAAGTCTGAGGTCGGGCTCGAGTGACAGAGTTTTTACCTGCATGGCGACGACTTCGGCGGTTCCTCTGCCCTTGCTTGAGCCACCATCGCATAAACGCACGAACCCTGCTCTTTAACCAACGGTAAAGGCTCCTGGTCACGCTAATTCCCTAGCTCTGGTTAATATTGACCGTTCCATCCGACTGCCCAAACGTAATATTTCTGTCGCCTTTAACTGACTGGGTCACGTTAACGACCTTGTGAACCGTTTCAGAACTATCTTCTAAAAGGCGGGCGATCTCTGCAGCTAAAGCAGGATCAGCCTCCAATATTTTCTGCAACTGTTTGGTCAACGCCTCGCGGGCATCTTCATCATTAGGATTTTGGGCTAATTCCTGTGCTGCTCCCTGTGCTAACGGTTTAGCCTCTACTTTGGGACGCAGCTTGGACCACAAGCTCTTCGCCTTTTCCCAAGCATCCTCCCCAAATTTTTCAGCAACACTTTCTGCCGCCTTGGTTCCTAGATTGAACAGAGATGGAAGAAATGGAGCCAAGAAGCTAACCAGGACTGCAAAATTCATACCGTTGACCTGGTAACAATTACATCCCTCATCTTACTCGATGACTTTCTTGTGTCAGATTTGAGTGTCGAACTGCAAATAGAGATCGTTGCTCTCAGTAGAAAATTTAGGATCTGCTTTCAGGAAAGCAATAGTTACGGTGTGACAGTTGCAAGTGTCTCAGAAACGTCCCTTTCTTTTACACTCCGCCTGATCGACACCAGCCACCCTTTTTCTGCTACTTGAGCTGTAAATAAACCCGTCAATTAATCTATGTTTCAAAATGCAGCAGTTCTAACGAGTTCTGATACAGTAGCAGTACATTAGATCTGCTCCTACTATGCTGATCGGCTACCAACGCGTTTCAACCGATGATCAAAATCTTGCCTTGCAACAGGACGCGCTTCAAACGGCAGGATGTGAAAAACTCTTTTCTGACAAGATGAGTGGGTCCAAAGCTGATCGCCCTGGTTTGAAAAAGGCGTTTGACTTTGCAAGGGAAGGTGACACGCTGGTGGTGTGGCGGCTCGACCGACTGGGGCGATCGCTTAAGGACTTGATTGCCCTGATTGAGGAATTGGAAAAGCGCAAGATTGGGTTGCGATCGCTGCAAGAAAACATTGATACGACCACCAGTGGCGGAAAGCTCATCTTTCACATGTTTGGGGCATTGGCTGAATTTGAGCGGAATCTAATTCGGGAACGGACTCAGGCTGGGTTGCAGGCAGCTAGAGCCAGAGGTAGGAAAGGGGGACGACGGCAAAAGTTGACTGAACAAGAGATTGAGATTGGGCGATCGCTGGCAACTGACCCGAAGCGATCTGTCACGTCAATTTGTGAGCACCTTGGGATTAGCCGTCCGACTTACTACCGCTACATCAATCCCGAAATGAGCAACATTGCCGAAAACAATCCTTGAGCGATCGGGTGTAGTATGCCTTAACCCCTTATTTCACCAGGGCTGAGGACTAGATAGACTGCCAAAAATAGACATTTTCGGCAAACGTGGAGTGAACGCCAGGCATCACCCGCCGCCCCGAGCTACTATTGAATTTAACAAGCGGCGTGTCGGCGGTCTACTAGATTCTTGTAGTTGCAGGGATAATTCGGAGAAAATCTACTCTGGCCCATTCGAAAGAATCTTGCTCTCCCATAATGGTCATCGTGCTGCCGTTATTGAGCGACACGCCTCTAATTTCTCGTTCTACAAACGTTTGTTCTAGAGGGTTGTTATTCCCTAAGTCTTTATCCAGTGACCATCTTCCAGTAGAAGCTCCATCCACCCAAAGATCGAGCTCTCCCTCCCCATCGGACTCATCTAAATAACCAACTGTAATGTCATAGACACCAGTTGGCCCGGTGAACTCCGTTGTAGCGGTGCCCGTATCTCCAGCAGCATTTCTAAGGCTAATCAGCCGATCGCCCGAAGCAAACTCATTATTCTCAATCAAATAATTGCCCAGCAACATGTCCTCAGCTTCGAACTTATAGAACCGATCGGCAGGAACAACTTGAATTGAGTCTATTCGGGCCTCTTCATTTCGGTCTTTTGCGCTCTCGATAGCAATCAGGTCGCCTGATTGCAGCGCAACACCTCTTATCAGACGCTCAGTGAAAGCCCGTTCTGAGGGACCCGAGCTGTCAAGGTTTTTGTCCAACGTCCAAGATTCAACTGACCCTCCGTTCACCTTAAAGTCGAGGGTCGAGGTACCATCAGTTTCATCTAAATAGCGAACGATGACATTGTAAGTATCGGAGGCGCCTTCGAAGGTTGTCGATACACTTCCGTTTCTACCCGATGCCTGCCTGAAACTGACCAACTGACCACCAGAGGCAAATTCATTGGCTTCAATCAAATAAGTATCCAATGTCAAGTCTTCTGCTTCGAATCTGAAAACGTCTGGTGAATCATTATCTAGAATCGTCAACGTAGCCTGGTTATTGGAACCAATGGCAACGCCACCCATCGGATTTACCAGCTCAAATATTGCTGTTTCGTCCCCTTCAACCAGGTCATCATCGAGCAATGAATAAGTGAAGGTTTTTTCGGTTTCTCCCTGCTCAAAAATAGCCGTTGCTGGATGAAAACTGAAGTCATCTAGATTAGTCGCCGTTCCGCCAAAACGCCGTAATTCGACCCCAACGTTGCCGTCAGTTCCCCCCGTACGCGTTAGGGTAATGTTGAATGTACCGGCATCTTCATCGACCGAGAAGGAACTTGGGTCAAACTGAATCTGACCAAAGTTAGCCCCTTCAGGAGCTTTGAGCCGAATATCGAATGAGTATGTGGTAGGATTTGCCGTTTCTTGATACCACGCTGTATAGGTGCCTGCATCAAGCTGCCCTGGATTAGCATTGGGACCAAGCTCACTAGGGAATTGGGCGCTTGCTTTATAATCAAGCAGATCCTGCTCCCCCCCAACTTCATCAGTGTCAATCAATTTGCTGACTTTAAACTCTTTTGCAAGCTCAGGAAATTGAGCGTTATCAATACTGTTGGCAGGGAACGCATTTCCTTCAATTAGAGCAAAGTATGAGTTGCCACCGCCGGTCTGTTGATAAGACCTCAGGTAAATGGCGTCAACAGTGAATCCGCTTGGAACGTCAAAGACAAAGAAGTCTCGATCCTCATCACCACCATTAGCAGGTGTCGTACGTTTAGTAGTACTACCTGTGACAACATTGGAACCAGGGAATAGGACTAGCTTACCTGGGTAGAATTCATGTGCCGTCGGATTGGAGATATCATCTGATAGGTCGCCTAAAAAAGTTTCGTTATAGTCTGCCATATTTTTTTAATGGCATGTTTTTTTAATAGTTAGATGAACATAAACATGCCCATTCAATCATGGTAATCGAACCCGCTGCACTTGAACCATAATTGGGTAGTGTTTTACATTTGTTGATGTTTATAATTACAGTTGAAGCCCGAACTCATAACGGTTGATATACAATCCAATCACGGTATCGTGCATTTGCTCAGACTTGGAAAAGCAAATCGTCTTTCGCGCTAATCGCTTGATTCTTGTCCTTAGCGTCAAATGCTTCCGTTCAATTCTTTGGGTGTTTGCCTTTCCAACTTTATGCTGCTGAGCTTCTAAACATCGTTCATAAGCTCCCCATCCATCTGTGTAAAACTTCTTAATGCCAAAGGGTTCCAACAGTGCTTGCAGCTTCTTAAATACTGCATCACTATGATTCCCAAATACATACGCTAATACTTTCCGACTGTGATGGTCAATTGCCCACCATAGCCATCGCTGATTTGCCTTCTTCTGAACGAAACTCCACATCTCGTCTAGCTCACTTTCAATGCCTGAATTCTCTGCTCCAAGACTAACTCGAACAATCTCGACCTGCACTTGCTCAGGCTCAATCTGTTGTAGAAGGAGTTCATTCACTGCTTTGAGCACTTCTTGTTTTTTTAAGTTCTCCAATCACTGTTCGAGTACTGACCTGCAACACTCTGGCAATGTCTCGAATACCACTCCCGTTGAGGCTCATTTCCACAATCTGCTCTTTGACAGCGCTAGTGCGTCCTGGGTAAGACGGGTTCAGCATAAAGGTTCGTCCTTGACAAATCTCAGAGCGACAGAGGAAGCGCTGTTTACCTTGGGCTGTTTTGCCGTTTTTCACGACATCCCTATCGGCTTGACAATGGGGACAAACAACTGGAATCAGTGCCATTAGAGTGAATACTTGTAGATGGGGAAAACAAACAGATTGCTAGTGCCACTAGTTTACCCTATCAACAGATGTAAGACACTACCGTCCGCGATGTCATTCGCATGAAGCTTGTTGATCAAAAATATTGCCGAAAAGAGGCATTTTCGGTAATCATATAGATTTCTCAAATGGTGGTGAAGAAATGCTGTTTTCCAAGAAACATATAGATTTATTTCTCTTTAAATTGCATGCGGCGCGACAAGTCTTGAACGAAAGGATGGTCTGAAAGGGTTGCGATTTGCCCGTTCTCAATGACGGCTTGTAAAAAGCTCACAAAATTCCGCCAAAGGATTCCTGTGTTGGGATGATCCTCCCCGAGCTTGGATAGGGCGATCGCAAGAGCTTTCAGATACAACGATTCTGCCTCCTCGTATTGCCCCTGGGACTGGTAGAGTGCTGCCAAGTTGTTGAGGCTAGAGGCAACATCGGGATGCTCTAGTCCTAACAATTGCTGCCGCAGCTGCAGGGCTTGCACATACAAAGGTTCTGCCTCCCCGTATCGCCCTTGAGACTTATAGAGTCCTGCTAAGTTGTGGAGGCTGGTGGCAACGTCAGGATGCTCTGGTCCTAACAATTGCTGGCGCAGCTGCAGGGCTTGTTGGAAGAGGAGTTCTGCCGCCTCGTACCGCCCCTGGGACTCGTAGAGCCCTGCCAAGTTATGAAGGCTAGAGGCAACGTCAGGATGGTTTTGTCCTAACAGTTGCTGGCGCAGCTGGAGGGCTTGTTGAAGGAGGGGTTCCGCCTCCCCGTATCGCCCCTGGGATTTATAGAGCCCTGCCAAGTTGTTGAGGCTAGAGGCAACGTCAGGATGCTCTGGTCCTAACAATTGCTGGCGCAGCTGGAAGGCTTGTTGAAGGAGGGGTTCCGCCTCCCCGTATCGCCCTTGGGATTTATAGAGCCCTGCCAAGTTGTGGAGGCTGGTGGCAACATCAGGATGGTTTTGTCCTAACAGTTGCTGGCGCAGCTGGAGGGCTTGTTGGAGGAGGAGTTCTGCCTCCCCGTATCGCCCCTGGGACTGGTAGAGTGCTGCCAAGTTGTTGAGGCTAGAGGCAACATCGGGATGCTCTGGTCCTAACAGTTGCTGGCGCAGCTGGAGGGCTTGCTGAAGGAGGGGTTCCGCCTCCCCGTATCGCCCTTGGGATTTATAGAGCCCTGCCAAGTTGTGGAGGCTGGAGGCGATCTGGGGATGCTCTGGTCCTAACAATTGCTGCAGCTGCTGGAGGGCTTGTAGGTAGAGGGGTTCTGCCGCCTCGTACCGCCCCTGGGACTCGTAGAGTCCTGCCAAGTTGTTGAGGCTAGAGGCGACATCGGGATGCTCTGGTCCTAACAGTTGCTGGCGCAGCTGGAGGGCTTGTTGGAAGAGGAGTTCTGCCTCCCCGTATCGCCCTTGAGACTTATAGAGCCCTGCTAAGTTGTTGAGGCTAGAGGCGACATTGGGATGCTCTGGTCCTAACAATTGCTGCAGCTGCTGCAAAGCCTGTTGATAGAGGGGTTCCGCCTCCCCGTATCGCCCTTGGGATTTATAGAGCCCTGCCAAGTTGTGGAGGCTAGTGGCGATATGGGGATGCTCTGGTCCTAACAATTGCTGCAGCTGCTGGAGGGCTTGTAGGTAGAGGGGTTCTGCCGCCTCGTACCGCCCCTGGGACTCGTAGAGTCCTGCCAAGTTGTTGAGGCTAGAGGCGACAT
>NZ_JAMPLI010000047.1:0-40335 GCF_039962475.1 Leptolyngbya sp. GB1-A1
CGTGTATGTAATATAGAATTCTATATTACATACACGTATACATATACACACGATCGCATATAGGATATTCTTATACATACAAATATCTTATACACTTAGGCGATCGTTTTATTTATTTGTATACGCATAGGAACATAGCGTAGAAGCGTAAAAGGCTATAATCGTTGCACTATATGCGTTTTAGGGTTTCACAAATATTTGCAGCGATCGTTTCTATATTTATACACATAAGAGAGATCGTTGTTTTATACCTATACGAATACAAATATCTCATCGCCTATGCGTATACAACAAAAGCGTATAAGTGATTTATATCAATCGTGTAGGGGCGTAAATTCTTGCAGTTCCCTGAACTCTTTCCCCAAGTAGACCGATTGCTTGTCGCTGCGCTCCTGCCCATAGCGCGGGGCGGTCGGCTTGCCCACTACACGAGTGCCGCAGCGCGATGCGATCGATCACCAGTAGCAGCGTAAAACAATTGCTCCGCAATAGGTACAAGGGCGCAGCGACAAGCGACCCGCCAGAGGCGGCAGCGTGAAACGATCGCTTGTCGCTGCGCTCCTGCGCGTAGCGCGGGGCGGTCGCTGTGGCGCAACTGCCAGCGATCGTCACCCTCTTGCATATAGAAACACTATGCGTATATGATTAGCGTATACAAGAAAGATACAAGTATGAGTCGCGACAAAATTATTAGTGAGTACCTTGCCCGCATCGATCGCCATGATCGGGTCAAGCTCTCCACGGAAGAACGGGCGTTTCTGGTGCAGGACTTTATCGAGCAACTCCAATCGCTTGAATCGGCTGAGGCAATCGAACTGCTTTGCCGCAACGAAATCGAAATGCTGGAGCGGGGCTATGGGAAAGGCACAAACAGCACGACCAATTACCTCTCTGACTATCGCAGGGCGGTAGCCCAGGCAACCGAGCAGGGCAATCTACCTCTGACTGAGGAAACGTCTTTTTTCTTTAAGGGGCGCAAGCGAACGGGGGAGCCGATCCAGGCACTTCAGCATCTCGCTTTTGACCTGATGCGCTACGACAACTCGGTTTATCTTGCCAACCGGAAACAAACGAATGTGGGGAACAATGAGCGGCAGGACAACCCTCAGCCTTTCAATCTCGATCGCTATTTGGAGAAGGCGATTGAACTGCTGCAATCCCAGGAGCCGGAAACGTTGGCGGTGGGGATCGCTGCTGTGACAGGCAGGCGGCACACCGAGGTTGCTGTCTCTGGTCGCTTCTTTCCAACCCGGCATTCCTATTTGCTTTCCTTTGAGGGGCAGCTTAAAAAGGCTGATCCGATCGCGTATACGATTCTGACCCTGCTTCCGGCTCAAGCGGTGCTGGAGGCGATCGATCGCTTTAGAGGCTTTTCTCAGGTGCAAGCATTGGCAGGACTCACTAGCGCGGATCGGGAAGTGGCTGCTTTTCGTGCCAGGGTCAACACTCGTGTCAGGCAGCACTTTCAGGACACTCACATCCTACCCTTGCTGCCAGGGTTCCAGAGTGTGAGCGTTCACCGCCTCCGGGCTGCTTATGCGCGTGTGGCGATTCACTACTGGTTGCCGGGGCAGGGGGTGAATGAGCAGCGTTGGTTGCAGTTCTACCTGGGGCACGTTGCTCCGGGGGAGATGCGCGATGCGGCGAACAGCAATTCCACTTCACACTATTTCGGCTATTGCTTGGTGAACGACCAGAGCAAGCCAATTACGGTGACGGGCATCAAACTGATGGCGAATCCGCTGCCCGGTCTAACTGAGCAACAACTTCAGCAGCAGCAGGCAGCGAACGACTACCTGGACTCAGACCCTCCAGAAACTGACTCTATCCCCCAACCAGAAGAAGCGATGTCTCCCACACAGCACGAAGTTGAAGAAGTTGCCGCAGACCTGCAAACCCTGCTAGAGAAAGAATCTCAGCCATCCTCGACGACGCAAGAGCCGACCGAAGCTGCACCGAATGCTCATCAGCCCAGCAAGTCGAAGCGCAGCAAACCTCGCTATCGGGAATTGCGCGTGAATCTGACTGAACTGCAAGCTGCCGCCGATCGCCTGGGTATTGATGCCCCCACTCGTTCGGGCTACCAGTCTCTACTAGAGCAAGTGCTGCAATCTGCCGCCACTCAATTGCCTATATCCACCCCGGCTCCACTCGACCCGAACGAACTGCTTGCCCCCTTGATGGAAAAATTCACGGCTCCCTTGATGGAAGAAATCACCGCTCTCAGGCAGCAGGTGAACGCTGGACAGCAGCAGCAGGAAATTGAGCAGCTCCGCGAACAAACTGCCCAGCAACAGCAGGAAATTGACCGACTCAGGGCAGAACTGCAAGCCGCGACCGATCGCCTCCAACAAATTGCCGCCGCCGCTCAAGGTCTGGCTGGACTTCAACCTACGCCAATCCCCCAACCTGCACCAACACAGCAGCCCACTGCACCAATTCCGCCGACACTTACCAGCCAGCCAGTCGCGCCACAGCCAGCACCAACTTACCGCACTGCTCCGGGTAGACCATCAGCCGGAAAGCTTTCACCCACAGACCGAGTGCCGATCGCTATCTCCGCTCTCATCCACCACAACCACAACTGCCAGCCCAGCGATCGCTGGTTCTTGAGCGGAAATGTCATCGCCACCGCCGCTAGTGCAAATCCCGCTCTCGTCGTTACTCCCTGGCTAAAGGCTCATCCTGCCGCTACCGCTCAGATCGACCAGCACAATGCCGCGATCGGTCTCAATGCCAGGAGTAATGGTAAAGATAAAGACCGTGGACAACTCAAACCCATTTACGATCGCTTCATTGACGGCAAGGCGATCGAGGAACTACAGTCGGTCGTCCAAAAGTTTAAGACTCAGACCGACAACAGTGATACGACTTGCGGAGGGTGAGGTTAGGGGTCAAGAATTTTAACCAAGATTCGCAATAGCTCTTCGAGATCGGCGGGAACTCGATAAAGGTCAAGGTCTTGGGTGACTTGACGCTCAAGCCGATCAAACTGTCCAAACTGCCAGATATTCCCGGTTGAGACTGCACCCTGCAAGATGCGCTGCTCTGATTCAATCCACTGGTCGAGGGCAATTAGCTCGATCGCAAGCTGCACAAAGCCGCGCTCCAGGTCTTCGTTTTTGGCTTCAATCACCAAAAGCGTCTGATGGTTTTGCAGCAGATAATCGAGGGAGCCTTTTAGCTGATTGCTGACGGCGACGGGATATTCAACGTTTAAACTCGCCTGCGTATAGTGCAAAACATCGGTAAGAACGGGGGCGATTAGAAATTCTCGCCGCGCCATTTCGCTGGTCAGGCTGAGGCGGGGCAGGCTCTCTTCGATGCGAGTTTTCAGATCAACCAGTCGATCGAGCGTTCCAGTCGAGCGCGGCAGTTTGAGCGATCGACGCTGCAAGGAAACGTCAAAGTATGCCAGGATATCCTGCGGGGCAAAGTTGAGCTTGAAGTAATCGGTGAAGGTGTAGGACTCGTCGGGCTGAATAATTCTGGCTCTGGGCATTGCACAAGTTCTCGCGGGTTGGGGTTAAGTCGATCGAATCTAGAGAAGTCCCGGTATCCATCCTCATTGTTGACTCCTTCTATTTTGCCTGGGACGACATTGTGAATTCATCAGACGAGGTTGGGACAAAGTTTGCTTGGAGTGAGTTAAAGCCCATAAAAACAGCTTCTATCCTGCACAGTGCAAGGACTACAGACACATCATTCACCAGTTTGATCCCCTAACCGATGCAGTCGTTGAGCGCGGAGCGCGATCGTTTGCTTGAAACAAAATTGTTCTATCTAGATAGTTCTAGCTAGTTTGAGTGCTATTTCTAGTAGAACTTTCTGCCATTTCGGATTCTGTCCCATCCGTTTCGATGGGTTCGATACTGGCTTCAACCAAGTCGATTGCCTCGGCAATGGCTGCCTGAGCGATTTGCACCTGTTCTCGGATTGCGATGAGCTGCTGCATTCGGGTAATTCCTTTCCGTGCTTCGTCATTGCGCGGATCGTCATCCCGGCTTAGATGAATCATGCGGACGGGCTGTTCTTCCTGGGCTGGGGCAAACATCGCTCTCGGTGCCATCAGTTTGTTGTACGGGTAATCCCCATACGGTCGGCACACCCAGTAGCGGTGGGCGATTGTTCCTTCGGGCGGGATATAACTCCCCTCGAACCGCGCCATTCTCCGCTGGAGTTGGGCGATCAATTCGCTGAGGTGGGTGAAGGTGGCTTCAGGAATATAGTCTTCAGGCATCTGAGGACAGCCCCGCTGCATCAGCATCTCCACGGCGATCTCTCGTCGGGTCGTTCGCCAAATCTCGCGTCGCCGTGCCTGCTCTTGCTGAGACGCTCTAGTGCGTTGCTCCCGCTCCCACTGCTGCTCCTGACGCACTCGAATCAGTTCGATTTCTTCGTCCGGGGTCAACCTCGTCGCCTGCCCACAAGTCTTATAGTTGGGGCATTCTCCTGGCTCTAGTCCCGGCTGCATCAGCATTGAGCCACAGTCAAACCCAAATCCGCACACCTTTTTCGGCATAGCGACCGTCCCAACTTAGTTCAATAAGGTTCTAGCTTGTAATTAATATAGTATTGCTAGAACGTATTGGGATAAAGGGAAAAACCGGAACTAGGGACGGCGATCGTCTTCCTCCAAGCAGTTGCACTCCTCTAGAAGGCTGGGGCAATTCCTAACTCTCAGTCTTACCAGGCGGTCGAATAGCATCGATTGCGGACAACCGGAAAAAGGCGTGTTACATAGCCCAAACTCTTTCACAGCTAGTACTTGATGCTTGATCGATTGCGGTCAGCAAACGCCGGCTCACGGTCACAACGCGGTACGTGACAACTGAACTTACTAGCATCATTAATTCAGGTGAAGGAGTACGCATGAACTTAAATATGAGGATACAATCGAAGACCGTATAAATTCTAGTAGCAGCGACGCGATGAGTTGGACTGAGCCTAAATACAGCAAGAAGGCTGTTGGTAGATCCGGTGATGCCTTAATAAATTCATCTTCCGAGGAGGAATATGCACAGGCATTGATTATCGTTAATAACTGGAGGGCTGCACACGCTTGTCCTCTAAACAGTCTTCAATCATCGCTCAGATATCGCGCACAAAAAATAAGCCAAGATGTGCTTATTAGCCAAAGACTAAAAAGGGTTCCTTCAATAAAAGGGAAACTGCAACGTTCTCAAGGAATGCAGTTAGACCGAATGCAGGACATCGGAGGATGCAGAGCAACTTTCCCTGCTGTAGAAGATGTCTACGCTCTTAAAGACATGATGAAAATCAAACCTCCAAGAAGCCTACTCTCAAAAGAATACGACTATATTCAAACTCCAAAGCCATCTGGTTACAGAGGCATCCATCTAGTCTACAAATTCCAAGGGAAAAAACACAGTGTCCATAACGGACTTCTAATTGAAGTTTAACTCAGATCTATAATTCAACACGCATGGGCTACTAGCGTTGAAATTGTAGGCACATTTTTAGGAGATTCTTTAAAATCTGGAGAAGGTTCTCCAGAATGGCTAAGGTTTTTCAGTCTAGTCAGTACACTCTTTTCAACTCTAGAAGATTGCACCCCAGCAAATTTTGAGGAAAGAAATATTCAGGAGATAAAAGAGGAAGTTATTTATTTAGAAGACAAGCTCTCTATTGTCGATCAACTTCAAGCATTCTCAGTGGTTACAGACCATAGTAGTTTACTTGATATGTCAGGTGGCTATTTTCTGCTAACTCTAAGAATTAATGAGAGAAGAGTCACCATAAATCACTACGAAACGAAGGATTTAGACTTTGCGACTAAAACCTACCTTGAATTAGAAGAAGAGTACAGAAACAGCAACGTTAACATTGTTCTTGTAGCAGCAGAATCTATTTGGAGTCTAAGAAAATCTTACCCTAATTATTTTGCTGATTCCCAAATTTTTCTAGATACTTTCAGCCAGGTTTTGGAGATATACTAACTCACTCTCTTCTCACTGGCTGCCCGGTAGAAGTATGTGAGAGCTAATAGTGACAAAGATTACGAGAAATGGTAGAGCTACGTGAGAGGTTAGATATTGCGTCTCTGCCCTTTGTTAGTCACATATTCTGTGTTGGGTAAATTTAGAACCTGAAAGTCAGGTAAAATAAGGATTAGAAAAGTATTTTGTAAGATCTCATGTCATCTGATATTGAACATTACCAGTTTCGTCATCATTCTGGCTCTTATGCAATTTTGTGAAAAGGAGTGAGATTGCTGAAGCAGTCAACATTGGCTCAAAGGTTCAAGGTGTACCAACAACAAAGTGCAAGAGGTTCTAACAGTTGTCTAACACATACCATGCAACGAACAAGCGATGATTGCTGATGTGGATGCAGGAATACAGGTTACTGCTGATAGCAATTGTTAGGCTCAGAGTCAAAGTGATCATGTTTGTTTACTACTACTAGAATTAGCTTTGGGTATCAGTTCATTGTGATAGCAAGGAGATTAAGGGATGAGTTCAAGAGATTTTCTAGATAAATTTCGGACAGACCTTGATGATGTAATACAGGTGCTTAAATTCATTAAAATTCGCTCTGACTTTATAAATCCTATTATGTTTCAGCAGGTAGGCTCTTTTTTAGACATTGATGCTTCCGATTCTGAGTACTTGGAAGAATCGATGCGAAAAAGTCAAGAAGTTCCAGAAGCTCTGCGACAATCCTCAGAAATGATAGATGAATCATTATCAAGGTTAGAGGAAGCTGAACAAGCAATAGCAAAATTGAAAGATAATCTAAAGGCAGAAAAGGAAAGGCTGGGTCGGCTAATCGATGCATCATAATAAACTCAAGTCCGTCTTGTCTGACACGTTAGTGCAGTAGACAGTATGAAAACCTCCCGCAGAGGGGCTGGCAACGATTCTGGCGAGAAAGCGATTGTTCTTACTTGTCACTTCCGTACCTTCACTACCTTCCCCCTACATCGACTGCCCTAGCTCTACCCAAACTGCTAGAACAATGAAATGTCCTTGATTTCTGGGTTAGAAAAGAGGTAGCCCGTTTCAGAATCATCACGATGGAATCCATAACGTTAACAGCAGCAGCAATCGCCACGCTTGTTTTGAGTGAGGCATTCAAAGAAGTAGGGAAAACTTTGGGCAAAGGCACAGTGGAGGCGGGGGGCAAATTAGCCCGGTTGCTGCGGGAGAAGCGACCCGAAACCGCTAGAGCACTTGCAGCCGAGGAAGATACACCAGATTATAAAACAGCAGTCGTCGAGGTTGAAACGCTAGCGCACCAAGATACGGAGGTGGCAGCAGCGATTCGATCAGTCATTGAGGCAATGCAAGCACAGCCGCAGGGACAGCAAATCGTCAATTCTTTCGTCCAGAAGGCAGCTAACGTCTACAACGCTCCAGTGACGATTGAGAAGCAAGATATTACGTTTTGACTCCCCTCGTCGGCTGACGGCTCCGACAAAGTATCGCCGCTCTTTGACCTTCCCTATCGATCGTCCCCTAACTTCGTTGGGCGGACGGACGAGCTGGTGCGGTTAGATACCATTTTTCGATCGTCGAGTGGAGCAGTAATCTCGGCAATCGCAGGCATGGGCGGCATTGGCAAAACGCAGCTTGCAGCAAAATATGTCAGAGACTATCAGCAAGCTTTTCCAGGAGGCATTTGCTGGCTGAATGGGCGGGCAGGCGATCTGGCAACTCAAGTTGTGTTAAAGGCTGAGTTGGAGCTGCATCTGAAGGGTCTGGATGCAGTCAAGGAGCAATTGGTTCAACCTGATGCGATTGCCCAGTGGTGCTGGCGACACTGGCAACCCGAAGCCGGACGAGTGCTCATCGTGCTGGATGACGTAACTGATTGGGCAAACTGTCGTGCTGCTGTGCCGACGGGTGATCGCTTTCGCATCTTAGTCACAACAAGACAACAGAACTTGCTGCCCCACTACGAGACGGTTGCGCTGGATGTGTTGCAGCCCCAAGAGGCGCGATCGCTGCTCGCTTCGCTGGAAAAGTTTGGGCGGGTAGAGCAAGATCTGGCGATCGCAGACCAGCTTTGTGCAGCACTGGGACACTTGCCATTGGCGATTGAATTGGTCGGCTGCTATCTCGCAAACGACCCCTATTTAACGCTGGCAGAGACGATTGCTAACTTGCAGGCAAAGGGAATGCAAGACCCGGCACTGGAACGACCAGAGAGTTATGAGATTGTGGCACAGCGAGGGGTCAAGGCGGCGTTTGAGTTGACGTGGGCAACGCTGGAGCCACAAGCGCAAAAAGTGGCGCGGCTGTTGAGCTATTTTGCGCTTGATTGGATTGATTGGGATTTAGCCCAATGGGTGATGCAAGCGGTAGAAGGCGAGGATTACACCCTCGGTGGCTGGAAGGCTCGATTGGTCAACGCATCGCTGATAGAGATAGAACCGAAGCAACCTCAGTGGTGTCGGCTTCACCCTCTGATTCAGCAGTTCTTGCAGGAAGAGGAAGCGATCGTGGTGCAAGAGGTAGGAGCTGCACCGCTTCGAGGTGCTTTCTTAAAACGTATGGTAGCGATTGCGCGACAAATGCCAACCACTCCAACCACGAGAGACATTGAGGCGTTTAAAGGGGTAATTCCACACATCCGAGCTATTGCAGAACAGCATACAGCCGAGTTAGAAGGGAGTGGACTGGGATGGTTATTTGATGCCCTGGCACGATTCTATGAGGGACAAGGACTCTACGCGCAGGCAGAAGTATGGTACGGAGAATGTTTAAGTACGGTTCAAGTCCGATTTAAGGGCGATCATCCTCAGGTGGCGCATAGTTTCAACAACCTAGCAGCTTTATATCAAGCACAAGGACGGTTAGACAAAGCTGAACCACTTTACCAACAAGCACTGGAAATGAATCAACGCCTATTTCAAGGCGATCGCTCGACAGTGGCACTGGGTCTTAACAATCTAGCGGGACTTTACCAGGCGCAAGGACGGCTAGACGAAGCTGAACTGCTCTACCAGCAAGCATTGAAGATGCGGCAACGCCTGTTTGAGGGCGACCATCCTGATATAGCACAAAGTCTCAACAACCTAGCAGCTCTATACCAAGCGCAAGGACGGCTAGACGAAGCTGAACCAATCTTTCAGCAAGCACTGAAGATAAATCAACACCTGTTTGAGGGCGATCATCCAGCAGTGGCATATAGTCTCAACAACTTGGCAGCACTTTATAAAGCGCAAGGACGGCTAGACCAAACTGAACTCCTTCTCCAGCAAGCACTGAAGATGAATCAACGCTTGTTTGAGGGCGACCACCCGGCACTGGCATCCAGTCTCAACAACTTAGCAACACTTTACAAAACACAAGGACGGCTAGACGAAGCTGAACCACTCTACCAGCAAGCACTGAAGATGAATCAACGCCTATTTGAGGGCGACCACCCGGCACTGGCATCCAGTCTCAACAACCTGGCATATCTTTACCACTCGCAAGGACGGCTAGACGAAGCTGAACCAATCTACCAGCAAGCACTGAAGATGAATCAACGCCTATTTGAGGGCGACCACCCGGCACTGGCATCCAGTCTCAACAACTTGGCATATCTCTACCACTCGCAAGGACGGCTAGACGAAGCTGAACCAATCTTTCAGCAAGTGCTACAAATGCGGCAACGCCTGTTTAAAGGCGATCATCCTCAGGTAGCACTTAGTCTCAACAACTTAGCCTATCTCTACCAAGCGCAGGAACAGCTAGACCAAGCTGAACTCCTTTTCCAGCAAGCACTGAAGATGCGTCAACGCTTGTTTAAGGGCGATCACCCTGATGTAGCATCCAGTCTTAATAACTTGGGAGTGTTTTACTATGAGCAGGGGCGAGTGGGTCAGGCAGAATCTCTACTAGTCCAATCACTCGCTATGCGGAAGAAAATCTTAGGAGCTAACCATCGGCATACGATTGCTACTCAGAGAGGGTTAGCAATTGTTCGTCAGGCGATGCGAGGTAATTGACCAACTGGGCGAAGAGTGACTTAACTCTTGCAAACACTGCGGCAATTTCGATCGTTTTTTAAAGTGCTGCAATTCTCTTGTCGCGTCTCACGCTTTTCGGACTCTTACGCAGTTTTGGTGAAAAGGGTTGCGATTGCTGAGGCAGCCGAAGTCGGCTCGAAGGATTGAAGCGCCTCCAATTCCAACTTCACCAAAAGAGCGTAAGAATCCAGAGATCGCGGTACACGACAAAACTCGACAGGTAGAGACGATGCTTCGAGACAACTCATCAAAAGATTAAGGGAAAACTATTACGTAGGAACCTTTCTGGGAGAGGAACCTGAGGGTGCTCAATAAGACATTGTTGTTGTAGGTGATGTACACTTGTCCAAGTACAAGCGTTCAAGAGTCATTAATTTAGGCAAAATGCGGCTATGAAAAAATATGCCTACTGGAATAACAAAGGCGGTACAGGTAAAACTAGCTTGGCATTTCAGTCTGTCGCTATCTTTGCTGAGCGCAATAAGCAGGCTAAAATTCTTGTCGTGGATCTATGTCCTCAAGCTAATATCTCTGAATTATTTTTAGGTGGTTTGCTAGGTCAGGGTAGTGAAAACCTTCTCAAATTACAGGGCTACAGTCCAAGGAAAACGGTTGGGGGCTATTTCCAAGAGCGTCTGCCGTCACCGTACTCAATGCCTCAAATTAATTCACAGGATTTTATAAGTAAGCCGTACCAATTCAATCAAAATATCTCTGAAAACATAGATCTGCTTGCTGGAGATGCACTTGTTGAATTGCAATCGAATGCGATATCAACCTTAGCCAATACTCAAATCCCTGGAACTGACACTTGGCTTAAGATTGTTGACTGGTTAAATGACTTCATTAAGAGCTTGAATAATGATTATGATTACATTTTTGTAGATGCTAATCCAAGCTTTTCAATATATACACAAATTGCTCTTGCAGCCGTTGATTCTGTCATTTTACCCGTAATGGCAGATGATTCTTCTAGAAGGGCTGTACAAAATGCATTTTCCCTGGTTCATGGCATTAACTTACCCTCAGCAATTTATAGCCAGCATAATTTTTCGTCGAGGCTAACTGCTGCTGGCAGGGCAACTCCTCAATTTCATGTATTTCCTAAAAATAGACTTACTCAGTACATGGGTTCAGCTTCAGCGTATCACTCTGTACTAACTTCTATTGACCATATGATTTCAGCAATTTTGTCTTCGAGTCCCTCAGTGTTTTCGTTTAGTAACATCAATGATGGAATCGTTGAGCTTCGTGATTTTCAAACAACGGGTGTAGTTGCATTTGCTTTTGGTTTACCTTTTACAGCATTAAAACCAGGTAAATATAATATGCCGGATAGAGAAACTCAAATACGAGCTGATTATCTCCAGAACTGTATAGATTCTATGAATATGCTAATTTCAAAGTTATAGCTCTAGTTTTTTTGGGTAAGCACAAACCCAGTAGCCAATCGGGGCGAGGAGAGCATTTAACTCTCCCCTTCCATGTTGCGTGCAGGGAAAATATTACTGTCGTGTCTCTCTCTTTTCGGATTCTTATGCAGTTTTGGTGAAAAGGGATGGGCTTGCCAAAGCAGTCAACGTCAACTCAAGGAATCAAAGCGATTGCAGTTCCAACTTGACTAGAAGCGCGTAAGAACCCAAACAGCATGGCACGCGACACTTGTCGTCGAAATGTTTCAATATGAATCCTTCATTTATAAATTAGAATTTATAACTTTAATTTAACTTGCTCAATGGATTTTATGAAAAACATATTTGTTGATACTTGTGTTTGGTGGCATTGGTTTAGTTACTTAAAACAATCTTCAAAACTCTCCTCTAATCTAAAAGCAGAATCTGAAGCCTTTCAACAGATATACAACATAGTGCTGAACAGTAGCAGCAAACAATTTGTCTTTAATCAAAAAATAGTAGATGAACTTAGCTCTCAATTTGCAGCACAGTTTAAGGAAAAAGTTCTTCCATTCGCAAAGAAAGTTCCAATTCCACTAACAAGACTTGACGGCACGTACAAGTTTGATGGTTCTATTCTATGTGGCGGAAATTTTGGTGGAACATTACGTGATTTACTCGTCATATATGGATATAAACATGCTGACAAGCTTGAGGAAGCTGCTGAATTCCTAGCTCCTGATGCTTATTTGTACAAGACTAAACCAAGAAAAAAAGAATTCGATATTGAACATATGGAATCTGCTCTTGAATGTGACGCAGAGTTATTTATAACTACTGATGAAAAAACAATACTGAATTTACTAGAGAAAGCTGTCAAACTTTACCCTACTCAACACCCTGTTGTTCGTATGCATTTAATTGCAAAACTTCCATCCGAGTCTCTAAGTATCCTAATGTATAGCAATCAATGAAATTGTACTGTCTGGGGTATGGTATTGCGCCTCTCACTTTTCGTAATCTTTCCATCTTTGGGTGATCAAGTATTACTTGTTCAAAAGCTCGATCTGTAGCAATAATCAGTGTAAAAAAGACAAAGAACCTCTACAGCCTCACCGATAGATGGGGCAGAATCGCTGACAGGGAATAGAGTTTAACGTCTACATCTAGCAATCGGATTTGGACGATCGCCTGAACCGACTCCGCTAAATCTCATTTCTCAATAGAAATGCCTCAAAGCGTTGGACATCCCGCCTGGACGTTTCAGAAAGTCGCTCAGTAGCAAGAGACACAATTGCGAGTCCATACTGCTTGACAACCTTTTCGTAGTCCGGTCGGGTCAGGAAGTCCTCAAGCCGGTGGCGACAATTCTCAACGTCGGTCGATTTGAAGTCCTGCACTAACTGACAAAACCGAATCAATCCAGCTTCCCCTAGAGCCGCCATGATCTGCTGCTGTTGTGCCCTGGTGCATTTGCGGTATCGGTTATACGCCCGATTGAGTTTCTCCTGAGAATCTGCCGCCTGAATCGTCGCAACAGCACTCTTGAGTCGTTCCGGGGAAAGCAGAGCAGGTTTAGAACCCGTGTAGGGTGCGGCATCCTGCACTGTAGGGTCGCTCTGTATAGTCTCAATCTCGCTCTCTGGCTGGCTTGTGTAGGAAGTGCAGGATGGGAGGTCGTTATCCGGTTCCGATTGAACGATCGAAAAGTCATTGCTGATCGCCTCGTTTTGTTTTTTAAAATCCAGCTCTAACTCATTTGACCCTACAGACCCTACATAACCCGCTTGGAGCAAGGTTTCTGGCTCTACATGAGACCCTACATCAGACCCTACATGAGCCGTTGACCCTACATCGGCGAGAGCCTCCAAGCAGTAGGGCAGACTGGCATCGAGTTCAGGACGGCGCAGGCGCAGCCCGTAGATGACAAACCCGCTCGATTCGCGTTTCTTCTGAAGTCCCCAGTTGAGGGCAGGGTCGTTATTGCAGAGTTCGAGCAATGCCGGGGAGAACTCACGGCTTCCTTTGGGGCGTGACCCCGTTTTTTCACAGTAGCGATAGTAAGAGCCAAACAGGGTGCTGATATCCTCTCGGTCATTGCCGACCCGCTCACCGACGGTCAGGGGAGCCTGCACCACACACTCGTTGAGCCATGCCGCAACGTTATCCTGGCGCATCCGCCAATCCCAGGAACGCTCAATCACTTCCGGGGCTTGGTCGATCGACTGGCGCAGGGTCGCAGAAACCACTTCATCGGGGATCGACAGCACGTAGTTGGTCAAAGCCGCGAGTTCTGGCTCAAATTCCTGGTCGAGATTCCGCCGCTTTGCCGGGGGGATGATTTTGTTGAAGGGAACCATCAGCAGCCGTCGATAGATCCCGCTGCTAGTGTCGCCTGAGAAGATCGGATAGTTTGAAGCCAGCATGACCATGCCATCGAAAACGAAATCAAAGGCTTGCCGCCGCTTGATTTCACCCCGAATCGCATCCCCACCTGTCACCTTCTTGAAGTTTCCCAGTCCCCCGCTGTACTTGTCCTCATCGGCAAAGGTCAAAAGCCGCTTTTTGTAAGCGTTGACCGTCTCAAAGCGATTCCCGCACCAATCCGCAAGATTGGAGGAATGGTTGTTCTTCTCTCCCACTAAGCGGACTGCCAGCCGGATAAACGTGCCCTTGCCTGTCCCACCAGCTCCGGTAAGATGCAAAAACCGCTGCAAGTCCGATCGCCCCTTCAGACAAGCATTGAGCCAACAGAGCAGGATATTTTTGAGCTTGGCACTCCCGTCAGTGGCTTCATCCATCCACTGCTCGATCGTTCCCCAGTCCGAAGCCTGCGGGTCATGCTGGCGGGGCAAGGTCCAGGTAAAGCGGTAGCCTGGAGCATGATCGTGAAACTCCCCGGTCTGGATGTTCATCACCCCATTCTGGAAGGGCAGTAGATGCTTCGGAGTTTCCCAGTGACGGACGAGCAGCTTCCACTTCAGAATCTTGATGCACTCCTCGATGTGGGAGGCTTTATAGCTCAGTCCCATCCGGTTCTCAAACTCAGCCAGCACCACCGCACCGATCGCGGTGTCAGATTCAAGTGACCACACCCCGGCAAACTCCGCTTCGTAGCGATACCAAAGTCCCGCCTCATCGTTCCAGGCAAGGCGGTTGCGGTAGTCTTCGGCAATTTCAGCCGCGATTTCTGCCGGAGTTTGCCCCCGCCGCTTTTCCTCCTCGTCCGCCTGGTGCTGCTCGATCGCCTGTTGCCGCCGCTCTGCCGCTGCTGCATGAATTTCAGCTTCCAGCCGCTTGATGTAATCCTCTGCACTCATGACTTTGAGACAATCGACCACATCCCCTGATTCTGGCAAATCCTCACACAAATTTGCGGGGCAAAGGAGCAGACAAGGTACTCCTACAGCGGCGCAGGCTTTGCTCAACCTGCCTGCCTTTTCCGCGCCGGTGGTGTCGTTGTCGGGATGAAAGGCGATTGTAATGCCATGCGGTTTCACCAGTTGAGCGAATGCTCGCAGGTCGGCTTCACTCCACTTCGATCCCTGGAAGGTTGTTGCGGCATAGCCCAGACCTCGATACGCTTCCACGCATCCCTCCCCCTCGCACACGATCAGCGTGTTGGCGGTGCTAGATCGAATAGCGGCAAGAGCTTCATCCCATCGGTAGGGCATCCATTCTGCCTCACCCCGCTTGCAGACAGGCTTGCCGTCTGTGCCCAGATGCCAGGGGAAAAACTCCTTAGAGTAGCCTTTCGGTTTATCTGGGTTCGTCCACTGAGTCCGCTCGACCCATTGAGAATCGCTGTAGCGGTAAATCGTGACAAGCACCTGCCCCCGTTTGCGGTCTGGGCGTTGCTGTGCCTGTGGCTGGTCTGTGGCTGGTTCTGGAAGCCGTGCCAGGATGAGATGCTCAGGCAGGGCGGGAAGAGGGGGTGCTGACTGTTTTTTAGTCTTCCGAGGAGACACAATTCGAGGAGCAACGTTGCCGTTCTCGCGCACCACCTCCACCCAGGGGGAAATTGCCTCTCGAATCTCTGCCCGATGCTGGTCTGATTCGTCGTTCCAACAGGTATAGCCCTGGTAATCGTCCAGGTCAAACGTCAGGTTGTCACCCTCACAGACCGGACAGACATAGCGATTTTTGCCTTTCGCAGGGGTCAGACGGTCTAAAAAATTCCGAATATCGAATAGCGTCGTAACTGGCATCCCTAAAAATCCTTGCGATGTAGTGTGTGCAAGGAACTGGGTTTCGCTACTTTCGATCTAATTCAGTCAAATCAAACTGTCGATCAGTTATGCGTATAGGTTAGATACGTGACGCTGAGACGGAGCTTGAGCTAAACTGAAAGTTGGAAGGTGTTACACCTTCCTAGATCGGGTAACGATCAAAACCTCTGGCAAGAAATTTTGAATACCCTGAAGCCTGTTCCTATAGGCTTGCTTAGAACCCCCGTCGCGTTTCGCTGACTTGGGGTTTTTTAGCGTTTGGACTTATTTACTTGTTGGGCGGTGTGGTTAACCACACTTTCAAAAAAGGTAATAGTTGTTCCTCTCGAAGTACAAAAACAGTCGAGCGACGCTGGAGTAATAAAACTCGCTGATCGCCAATCTCAGTGTAAAGGTGATCCGGGTGCTGACCAATTTGGGTTTCTCCTGTAATAACTAGCAGTTTGACGATCGGGCGATTGCGGTCATTTCGAGATGTCCCGAATAGTTCCTCCTGGCGATTCATTCTGAGCCAGAAGCCTTGAACGCCTAACCGCTCAACATGGTCAGGAGTCCATCGGTTCGTTCCACCTCGACGGCGGATGTAAAAAACCTCCTTCTCTTCGTTGTAGGTAATTGTTGATTTTCCTTGCGTTCTCAATGCGATCGCAAAGACTGCTTTCTTGGTGGCAGTTCTGAGTTTAACTAACATATCCAGGCTGCCATGATCCGGCACGGGTAAATCTGTAAAGATCTCGATCTCTTCTTCTGGAAATGCTTCAACTAAGGCTTTTGTGTTTTTCAATAGGCTGTAAACCTTTTGTGCCCTGGTTAAAACCCATCGCGTTCCGGCTGCTCCAGCCGCGTAGCTAAAGAATTGCGCCAACAAAAAAGCAACAGGGAAAAACGCGCTGGCTCCCAGCGTTCCCATCGTCACGACATACAGGGCAAGTAGTTGCCGATTCTCTTCCTCTAGTCGATCGATTTCATCCTGATTGCTGTGTTTTTTTTGCTCCATCACACGCAAGACATCAACAAGGGGTCTATCCATTGTCCTTTGTGTATACGACTCCTGCGTTTTGGAAGCAAGTGTAAGCATCAACTCTTCATCCCCTCTGTCGATCGTCCCAACGTACCAGGTAGGCAAGAACGCTTTCCAACCGTTCGGCAACGCTGTCTAGCCTGGCAATGTGTTCACTGTGATAGGTCGAATCCTGCTGAACCGCTGCCACAAATGCATCCACACGATTACAGCAGCCGTGAATCTGCACGGTCAAGGCATCGAGTTGTTGTTGTGTTTTGCCTTGTGCCTGTTCCAGTTGAATCAGAGCGGTTTGCAGTGCTTCCATTGGGGTCATGCGATCGCTCCCTAACTGAACAACTGCCGCACTGAAACTGACACATCTTGGAAGGACAGGGGGGTGACACTGCCTTCTGTAAAGGTCTTCTCGGATTGGTAGCCTGTTGCTGTTGCTGATCGAAAGACAATCAACTCTTTCGCCTTCAAATTAATGACCCAATATTCTCGGATGCCCGCCGCTGCGTAAGTTTGGGTCTTGACCTCCAAATCTTTCTTCAAACTCGAATCGGAGTATTCAATCAGCCAGAAGATATCTTCTGGGTACGGATGATGCTGCACATACACTGAGACTGGATGTGGTGCAACAACTGCAATGTCCGGCTCTGGCTCAGAATTGTTAGGCGGCAGAGTAACGGGTTTCGCCTCTCGAATCCTGACGCGACTGCCTAGCAACGATCGCAGGTAGTCCCCAGTATTTTGTGAGTAAGCAGCGTGTGGCGTACCTTCTGGGGGCATTTCAACAATTTCTCCGTTCAATAACTCGACGTGGCGATCGTCGAGAATGCCCGCGTCAATCATGCGGTGATAGTCCTCAATCGTCCATTTTGCGGTCGAGACCGATGCTTGTGTCATGGTGCTTGCCCTCCTATACCCCGACAGGTTTTGCGATATCACGCATTCCTAAATTCCAGGAGACGTGATAGCTGTTGCCAAACTCATCCACAAGAAGTTTGTAGCGGTTTGCAAACTCAATCCAACCATCCTCAGAGGTTATTCCTCTTTCCGGGTCGAATGACTTCCATCTATATTCAATCCAGCTATTTGGATTATTAGGTTCAAGCTTCTGCTTCCACTCCCTGTCAAACTCGCTGAGATCACCTGGATGCCAGAAATCCTCACGTTTCCAACCCACTGCTTTTTTGACACCAGCACCGGCTGTGAAGTCAGCAGTCTTTTTGCCGTTCGCGTAGGACATGGCGACCTGCTGGTTATCAGTCACGCGCACGATACCCCCTGCTTGTGCTGGATGATCTAAAAACCAGCCAATCTCCTGATAGAGGCAAGGAGAGAGTGATAGGGCATGAATCTCTATTAATGGATTGCTTGGATCGAGAACCAAAATTTCTTGCGCCATAGTGACCTCTGACTCAGCCATTGCTGCGGGAATTCGGTAGGAGTCACCGCCCGGATACTGAATCAAGGTTGCGACTTTGCCGAATCGATGTGCCCACATTGCTAGTGTCTCAGGTTCTAATGCGGCAAGTCTAAAAGCTTCGCATTGCGATGGGGCAGACAGCACAAACACTTCGGGGCTAAAACCGATTTCCCACTGACTATCACGAAACACTTGTGCGACGAGGTTCTCAAGTTCCATTGGTTTGCCCTTCCTTCTTATTGCCGTTACCGCGTCGGACGCGATCGCGTAATTCCATCAAAACTTCAGTCTCAACACCTAAGTCATGAGCTAGTGTGACGAGCTGACCGTTCGTGGGCAGTTCTCCACAAGCAAGTTGAGTTAAGAACGCTTTTAAATCGGCAGGGGGAAGTGAGGGTGTTTTTTCTTCGGGAGGAGGAACTTTGCCTCTTTCGATAGCCTCTCTCACTGCCGTTTCAACAATCCAGTTTGCAAGACTTGTGGGGCGATTGCCTTCCGACTCAGCCCATCGCTCCAATGCCTCCAGAATCCCTGGAGGAAGAGACAAAAATATTCGCTTTCCCCGGTCTTTGCTCACGGTTCCATTGCATCGCTATCCCTCCAGTGTATGAGTGATCGCATAAAAGATCGCCAATTGGCTAGTATTTTGAAACTGTTTTATCTAATTACTAGCCAATTTATATCCAATATGATAGCTTAAGTCGTGGGAAGTCGCTCAACCCTTCCCTGAATGCGACCGAAGTTTACTCGAAGGGATTTTCAACAATGGCTCAATACACTGTTACGCCTGGGTTACAGGTATTTTCTGCTGCGCCCGAAGTTGCGCCCGAACCGCCTTACCTCACGTCGATTGACGTTCCGGCAACCTCGCTAGAAGTTCGTCCCACATCGCCCGAACTGCCTGCATTGTCTATTTCTGACACGCCCGAACCGCTCACCCTCAAATCAGCAGGTGAATTGGCTGAAATTTATGGGGTATCCGACAAGTCCATTCAAAGTTGGTACAAGGTGGTTCTCCTGGCTTACCCCTGGATCGACCCGCTTCAGTTGCAGGTTGGGGCATCCAACAAGCTGCGTTATACTTCGCTCTGCCAAAAGCTTTTAGCTGATTTTCGTAATAGCGGACTGAGTAAAGACCAGTGGATTGCCTCAGTTCATGCCTCCAATCCTGATAAACTTCATTCGCCTACACCTGCTCCGGCTCCTGCCTCAGAACTTTCCGATCCTTTTGCCTCAGAACCACCTTCCCTGCCCCCAATCGGACGACTGAGCCTACCCACGATTCACTCGGTTGGCAGTACGGTCATCCCCGCTGGCGAGAGCCTGCCCACTGATACCCCTGAAGCTCAAACCCTTGCAGCTACCGGAAAACTGGCAATCGAGCAGAACTCACAGGACTTAGAGCAAATCCGCACCTTGCTTCAGCAGGTGAACTCTTTCGTGGACAGCAAGATTGCTCAGTTGGATCAGGAAACCGAAGCCACCCAGCAGCAGGTACAAGAACTCAAGGATCTCGCCTTCCAGTTAGAAGTAAAGCAGGAAACCTTACGCCGCGCTGAGATTCGCAATGCCGCCGTCCGTGAGGAAAGTGAAGCTGCTAAATCCGCCGCTACTAGCAAAGTGGTCAGTCTGTCTGATTTTTTCGCCAAAAAGTCAGCCCCTCAAAGTGGCTCTTAGTAGGAGCTGTGGCGATCGTGCTGTTTGCAGTTTGGGCAATCGCCTTTTCGCACTCTAGACCGTTACCGCCTCCAACCCTTCCCAGTTCCCCCTCTGCTTGAGCTTTATTCCCTTCCACCCCATCGGAGTCTCAATGCCATGCCTCATAAAGACGAAACCGAATACCTCCAGATTCAAATCCCCAAGTCTGATGCCCTCAAATACGCCGGAGTGACTGAGAGCAGACCTATTGCCCGATCCACCCACACGCCGACCTTTGGTTCCCCCGGCTTAATTTCTCAGCGTAATTCTGGCGACTGGAACGCTAATCAAAAAGCTGCTGCTGCTGCTCTTGGGACAGTTGCCGCCCTGTTCCTCGGCTGGCAAGGAATCGCCGCCTGGGTCAAGCATTCTAGCTCTGAAGCCCACAAACAGGGCTATCAAGCTGGACTTTTGCAAGGACGGAATGAGGGGCGATCGGAGAACGCGAACCAACTCCAGCAAGCACAGGCACAAGCTGCTGCTGCTGTCGCCCAAAAAGCGGCTTGTGATGCCCAAATTGCCCAGGTGCAGGCATTACTCGCCCCCGTTGCTCCTAAGCCCTAGATAAAGCAAGAACGAGTATCTCAGACCCTTCTAGGAATGCCCACCCTTCACCCTCTTTACCTTTCAAATCATCAGGAGACATCAAGAATGGCACGTAAAAAACCCGCTCCTGGATCACCCTCTCCAGAAGTGCTTGAAGTGCTTGAGAATCAGAACGTGGTGGAAGTGGACGAGGAGGGACGACCGATTAGTCCAGACCTCCCCAAAATCGAAGTTCCCGAATCGGTCAAGGTTCCTACTAGCCCCAGCACAGGCGGTTTGAGTCCCAAAGTCGAGAACTTTCAGCACTTGCCCGGAATCCCGACTGAATTCAACTACTCCTTGCACGATCAGCCCTCAGAAATCGCCCCTCCGATTCGGGTAGAAGAAATCGGCAAGGGTATCAAAGTCACGTCTGAAGCTGATTTCGAGAAATTGATGGGCGAGTTGAAAGGCAAACGCCGCACTGTCCAGCTTGATCAAGAGCGGTGGAACCTTCAGAAAGACCTGTACAAGCTGGAGGGCAATCGCGTCGGAGCAGACATCGAGCGCATCAATACCCTCAGTCAGGTGCAGAAATGGAATCAAGCCACCCTCAAGCTCACGACTGAACGGGTCAAAACAGCCCGTGCGGGTGTGCACCTGCGGAACGAATTGATCAACCTCAATGGCGAAATGCAGGAATCTGCTCTGCTTTCGGCTGAGTGGGATCTGAAGATTGATGACCTCCAAACTGATTTTGACGAAGCAAAGCGGGTACTAAAAGCCAAAAAGCAAGCCCTGCTAAACGCCCAAGACAGCTAGCTCTGGTGGGGAAGGAATCCCTGACTTCTTCCCCGTCTCTTCTCCCCCTCCTCACTCATCCCCAGGTCGATCCCATGACCCAAGCACAAGAGCAACCCAGCCAAACCGCCGATCCCCCCTACCGCAATCCCTTTCACGGTCTGTATCTTGCCCTTTGCATCTCTGGTCTGAGCTTCACGATCGGCGTTGCATCGTCTCACAATTCCCTGCTCCGCTGGGGCAGCGTGGGTGTGGGTGGCGTGGGGCTTGTGACTGCTGCGATCGTCGCCCGTCGCCCAATGGAGCAATACGAAGAAGAGTACGGAAAGTTGCTGACTGCCTGGAACGATCAGGTTTCTGCCCTCGAAACTCAGTACACCGATGAGCTGCAAGCTGCCCAGAAAAAGTTTGACGACGAAATCGCTGATCTGCGAAAGACTCACGCTCAGGCGATCGAGGAGCAAAAAGCTAATTTGTTTGCCGTCCAACGGGATCAGGAACGCCTCATCCAGCAGGGCATCAGTCGTGGTCTGGAAGCCTCCCAAAAAGAGCTTGACCAGTTGAAGCAGTCGCAGGCAGAGGAGATTAAGAAAATTAAAAGCCTTGCCGAAAAACAGTTTCAGCAGTCGCAGGCTGACAAAATCGCTGAATTAAAAGCCAGAAAGCACAAAATCCACACCCAATATTGCAGTTCAATCCAGGCACTCAAAAATAAGTATGAATCTAAGTTGCAGGGATTGCGCGATCAGCACAGTACCACTGTCCTGCAACTGCGGCAACACCTGAGCAACGAACTGGCAACCGCCCAATCCACGATCAATGCCCAAGCCTCACAGATTAAGGGCTTACTGGAACTGGTTAGCGACCATGAGCAAGCCCTTAACCAGCTAGAGCAAAAATCGAAGATGGCAGTGCTGGAACTGCGGCATGAAAATCGGTTGCTCCGCTCTACCTCAGCCGCCGCCCAAAGTGCTGCCATTGCCGCCCTGAACACGCCTCGCCAGTTTGCGGGTTCTACCCCGATCGATGAAGCCGGAAACCGAATCATTGAGCATTTCCTGAAGGCAGGCATTGTTCTGGATGCCGTGGAATGCGTCAAAATTCCTGGCGGATTTCGCCTGCGGTACAAGCTGGATCGCAACAGCGGTCAAACTCAACTGACCCAGGACACCTTTGACAAGCAATCCGCCTCATTGGGACTGTGGGGACTATCCCAGCGACCGCTAGAGTTTGAACTAGATCCCCGCAACTTCCTGGTGTCGGTCAGCCTCTACTCTGCTTCTGATCTAGTTGCAGAATCGACAACTAGCCGCGCCCCGGCTGACATTGCCTCGCGCTTCAGTGAGTTGAACTGCTTCCCGGCTGCTGAATTTGAGACTGTGATCCGCTCCAAATTCGTGCCCCGTGTGCGTGTGGTCGCTGGCTCGACTGGCGGTAAATCCCCACTCATGGAACTGATTGCCTGTGCGATCGCCCGGATCAACGGGGGGCAACTGTGGTTACTCAACCCCATTCCCGGCAGTCCGAAAGACTGGTTCTCAGTGCCGGGTGTGATTCCGCCTGGGGTCAACGGCATCGAAGCGGCGATCGCATGGCTCCAGAAGGCTCATAAGGAATTCCAAGACCGACGAAACGATCTCCCTGGCACTGCTGGCAAGGATTTCATCACGGTCATGGTCGATGAAATCAACTCGATCGCCCGTGACTATGCTGACTTGGGCACAGTCATGAAGGACTTCTACCAGCTATCCGACCACACGAAAATGGGATTCCTGACTGCTGGGCAGGGCGGAAACGTTTCTGGTGTGAGCGGAGGATCGAAGGCAAACGCCAAGACGGGAAATGCCGGAAAGCTGATGGAGGAGGACTTTGACAATGCCACTCAGGTCTTTACCGCCGCTGCTGCTCGCACCTGGCTTGATAAGAAATATCCGGGTAGCCAGAAAAAGGAACTGCTTGAGGCTTTGACTGCTCTAAATAAACTGTGTGATGAACTAAACACTGCCGAAGGAAAGTCAGCCTACCCCGCCGATATTGCGGTCAAAAAGGTTGATCCCGATGCATACCGGATTGCGCTGGTCGTGTCCCCCCGAACCAGTGAACCGTTCTTCATCCAGATCCCGCCCTACAGTTCCTATGCAGGCAAGATGGATGGAGTAAAGTTTCCCCCTGGTTCGCTGATCACTGCCCCGATCGAAAATCAGGAAGCATTGAGTTTGATTGATACGGAAGTGCCAGATGAAGCGTGTCGGCACTGTGGCTGTACCAGCTTCTATAAAAAAGGAACCTATAAAGATAAGGCACGATTGGGGCAGCCTCGCTATGTTTGCGCTCAGTGCCGTAGAGCAGTTGCCGTCGATGATTAGTCCCTACCCTCGACAAAAGGCTCGACACAGCCTCGACAAACTCGACAAAGGCTCGACAAACCCAGCAAAATCAAGCCTTTTTTGTCGAGGCACCAACCTGTTTTGTCGAGTCCGTCGGGGCATTTTGTCGAGGTTGTCGAGCTTTTAAGGCTTTTTTGTCGAGGGTGTCGAGGTCGTTTGTCGAGGGTGCCGATGTTGTATTGAGGAGTTCCTATGCTGACCCATTGCCGTGATTGCAAGTTCTACTCAAAGCGTCAGTGCGTTGTAAATCCCAGCTATGTGAAAGCGTATGTGGCACTGCAAAACTTGAGTGAGGAAAATTGGAAGGCGATCGCCTCTATCACTGAGCCATGCTGCGAGTACGGGGACAGCCCGAAACTGGAAAAGGTATCTGCTGAAATTACCCTTAACCCTCCGTGCCTGGAGGCGGCTAAAGAATTGGGTGGGTGAAAATTCTGAGTTCAGATCGGTCGCAGAAGCAGCAGACCGTATTCTCCCCAGTGAACCCACCTTAGAGGAAGACGATGATCAAATCCCGTTTTGAATCCGTAGAATCAAGGCAGAGTCAGCAGTTGCATTCTATGGAACATCATCTGATCCAACTCCCCGATCGCCGCTGGACTTGCTCAACCTGCCAGTGGTACTGGAAATCGAAACCCCAATCGGAGTGCCCTGGCGTTCCCCGCTACGACTGCGCCCACATGCCGGAACCGTTCAAAACTCAGACCGAGTTAGGAAAGATAGGGCTAAAGCTTGCTTTTGACCAAAAGCCAGCCGCCTGTGTCTACGTTCCCCGCAAAATGGATTACGACTGGTTTTATGACGTGGCTCAGGCAGTGCCCAAAAAACAGGCAACCCCCGCCCAGCTTGCTGCCCTGGAAAAGGGACGATCGCTGATGGCGGAATCTATCGCCCGGCAGATAGCGATCGAGGGGTACTACAACCCTATCAAGATGGACTAATCGAGGTTCGTCCGATCGATGAATCTTGTCGCTACCGATGGATTTTGATGGCAGTGTACATGGCGAATGGGGATGCATATCAGCCCGCCTGCGGTGGTTTTGCTACTCACCTTGCCGCCCTGCGATTCGGCAAAACAGTTTTTGATTGGATCATGGCGAACCCTAAGAAAATTAACTACTGGGGATGCCCTGACACAGGTAAACGAAAAGAGGGCGGATTAGGAATCAGCCTGCACCGACAGCAGCGCGAGTTTCCTAGTTGTCCTATGCCTTACTTCCGATTCCTTCCCGTAACGTACTACGACGGCACATCAGAACCGCCCCGCCTAGAGGTTTCCCTAGATTTTGGACGCAATCTTGAAGCGGCAGCGGCAGGATGGGCAGAAGCGATCGAACTGCCCTACCACATCGACAACCGCACTCACGCTTTGATCGCTGATTGCTACGCCGAAGACAACCTCGAAGCATATCAGGGGGATGGGCAGCGGCTTGGTGTCTCTACTAATTGTCGTAACAGTGTTCCGACAATTGGCTCTATTTCTATATCAATAAGATTTCAGTTTGATGTCAAAAAGATATCACCTTTCTACTCCCCCTGCTCCAGCTTCTCGATGATCGCTTCAAGAATCCAAGAATTCCGGCTACGCCGAGGACGACATTTTTTAGCTGCTGCATCCAGTTCGTGCAGTAGGTCTTTCGGAACTCGCAGCGTGATAGCGATCGTCTCCTCGGACGGCTCTGTTTTGAATTCTGTCAGAACTGAATCTTCAGCAGTGGAAGGGGTAGCTGACTCTGGGACTGTGCCACCTCCGTTGATAAACTCTTCTACCGTGTTGGGTTTCCGTCGGACTGCCATCTATTTGCCCTCCTTTTAATATCAAAATGATATCATTTTGAAATTTGTCTGATTTTATTTTGATACCTTCTGGATATCAAAAGTGGCAGTGTAGAGTCGATTAATCTCCTCGATCGCCTTGCTGTCACTGGGTTTTAGTTCCACCACAGCTAATCCTTTTGCTGCTCCATTGCGGAACGCTTTGCGGTTGACGATTGGGCAGTCAAGATAGGTGAGTCCCGGTGTCTCTTTTGCGATCGCTGCAGCTTCCTCGTTATCCGCCCCTTTAGGATCAGCCTTGTTAAGCAAGCAGCAGGCTTGAATTTTCTCGTTGAATGCTCTTGCTTCAATCACAAGCTGGGCGACTGGCTCCAAAGTCCAGATATCAAAACTTCCTGGGAAGATGGGAATTAAGTAAATATCAGCGATAGACAAAGCGGCTCTCTGTCCTGCTGTGTCACGTCCACCCACGTCAATTACAACATCATCATGCTTGGAAGCCAGCCGTAAGACTTCTGATCGCACGGCTGCCCCATAAAGTTTGACGGCAGTGTATCCAGCTCCACCTGCTACTGTTTCGTTCCGAACTGCTGTGAAATCTGCTGCGCTTCCCTGCTCATCGGCATCAATCAGCAAGACATCCTTCTTTGCTAGCGATCTCATTACAGCTAAGTTTGTAGCCAAAGTAGTTTTTCCGACTCCGCCTTTAGTTCCGCCCACAACAACAATGCTCATCTCCTGCTCCTGATATCGGAACGAGAGAATATTACCATCTTAAAGACACTATAATGCATTCATCAAGCTAGTATTACGATAGCATAATGATATCACTCTGATTTCATTACGCAGTCGAGCATTAAAGCTTAAGCCACTGATACACACGATATTTAAAGCCTTTGAGAAATTTTGGTGAGGTTCCCCTATGAGGTGTGAATACTAAGAAAGCACCCTCCACCTATTTCCGCCGCCATGCCTACTAAGAAACAAGCCAGTACAATTGGTCTGCTCATTCCCACTCTGTTGCAAGGTGAAGTCGAGGGGTGGAGGAATACAGGCTGGCATGGTGTCTCTCAGACCACCACAGAACTTTTGAGCTACTGGTTTGAGGAAGACCGAGACGGACCTCAATTTCATCCTTGCCAGCAAAAATCGATCGAGACTATTATCTACTGCCATGAAATTCTAGGGATTCAAAACCCTTTCCAGCTTTACCAGCAATTCTCCAATGAACATCCTAGAATTCAGGAGGCGATTCGCTCCAAGCCACTACAGGATGAACTCAATCCCATCGCTTTTCCGAAATACTGTCTCAAGATGGCGACGGGAAGCGGTAAGACATGGGTGCTGAATGCCTTGATGGTGTGGCACTACTTTAATGCCATCAACGGCGATCGCCCCGGTTTGTTTACCAGTCGCTTCCTAATCGTTACCCCTGGTCGTGAGGTTCAAAAGCGAATTCTAGAATCAATCCAAGCTGATCTGAATCAGCCTTTATTTATTCCCCCTGGTGTTCGTTGGCGCGATCGGTTCAATTTCGAGCTTTACCAGCCCAGCGACTTTCGAGAAAATTTGACCCTCACTGATGGACCGTTCCTGATGGTGACAAACTGGCAGCAGTTTCGATTTGGCACTGAGGAACCGAGCCTGTGGGAAGACCTATTAGGAGAGCGCGAGGAAATCCCAAAAGCTGAAATTTTGGCTGACTTACTGACGGAGTACCCGGATCTGTGCATTCTTAACGATGAAGCTCACCACGTCCACGCTGCCAAACGTCCTAACCTCACGACTAATAAGGATGAAGAACTCATTTGGCGGCGGTTCATGAGTTTCCTGTACCAACGGCAGTCAGAGCGTCATGCTGATGCTGAGTATCGGGTGTTTCAGCAAATTGACTTCTCTGCCACCCCCTTCTTTGGCAGTGGTGAGAAGAAGGACTTCTTCCCTCATATCGTTTATGACTACGACCTAGCTCAAGCTTCAGCCGATATGTTGGTGAAGCAACTCTTTCTTGAGCAACGCCAGGGGGCTAACCTGCAAGACTTAGATTTCCGTGCTGAACGCTCCAAGCCCGATGAAGGTAAGAAACGGGGTGAAATCACTGGTCTGTCGCGCGGGCAGAAAATTATGCTGGAGATTGGCAAATCCAAACTGGAGCAGTTAACCCAGGAGTTTAAGGCAAACGGCATCAACCGCAAGCCCGTCATGCTAGTCCTGGCAGAGGAAACTGAAGTCGCCAACCTTGTAGGAGAGCATTTCTATTCTCTGCCTGACGAGGAGGGCAATTACTATGATGGCGATCGCGTAGTGGTTTACCACTCCAACCTGAAGGATGCACAGTACAAAGCTGCTGCCGCAAGGCTCGACGATATCGACAATGACGACAATCCATTGAAAGTAGTTGTATCAGTGTTGTCTGTGCGGGAAGGCTTTGACCGCTGCAACATCTGTGTCATTGTCATGCTGCGAGCGAGTGAAGCCGACTTGCTGTTAGAGCAAGTGGTAGGACGTGGCTTGCGGCTTATGTTTCCCGCATACAAGCCAGAGTATGACCAGATCCAGGACTTGAAGCGAGAGGCGAGAGAGGCACTGTTAAACCGAGAGCAGCCCAACAACGCTTTTGACTGCCTGTTTCTGGTGGAACATCCCAAGTTCAGAGACTTTTACGATACCTACCTTCGCTCGCAAGGTCACGTCATTGGAGTGGGCGATAGCTCGACGCAGAATGCGGCTGGAGACTTGATAGCGATCGATGCCGACACAACCCGAATTCCTAGATACGATTTGTCGTGGGCGGTTCAGATTTTTGACCAAACCCCAGTTCCTAATCTGGCTGAGATCGATGTAGATGCTCTCGGTCACTATCCGGTTGCCTACTCGATCCAAAAGTCTCTTGCAGCAAAAACTATCATTACTGATGTTCATGTGGAGACAGAGACGAAAGCCAGAAGCTGGTATCTCCAAAACGACTACTTCGACTACAACTTCTTTCTCCAGCAAATTGCTCGCTCAGTTACCCAGTCCAGCAAGACGACTCACTTAACGGCTCTAAATGCTGAGATCATGGCGTTGGTTGATGAGTATGTGACTCGTCGCCTGTTTACCCAGGAGATTGACTTTACTGACCCGGAAAACTACAAGGTGCTGCAATCCCAGCAGGTGATCGACTTTATCGAGAAACAGATTCGTTCAGCTATTGTCCGGGCAACTGGGGATTTACAGTACCAGCCTGGAGCCGTGTGGCGATCGCTCTCGGATGTGCCCCGGTTGCTTATGCGGCAGAAAAACATGGTTCCTGTCCAACGCTGCATTTATCCTTATCAAGCTGTCCAAAGTGCCAAAGGTGGCTTTGAGCGACGAATCATCACTAAATTACTCAACCCGTCCCCTGAAGTGCTGGCATTCGCCAAGCTTGACCGCAAGCATGATCTGGTGATTGCCTGGAGAGACGATCAGGGGATTCAGCGCAAGTATGAGCCAGATTTCCTTGTGAAGACTGCCGATCGCATGTTCCTGTTTGAAACCAAAGGTGATCACCTCATCACTGATTCCAGCACGGCTCTCAAAGCGCAGGCTGCGGTCGCTTGGTGCAAGGCAGCATCAACCGTAACCCCACCTCAACCCCTGCCACCTTCAAATGTTCGAGTCGTTGACCCTGCACGACCCTTATCTCCCTTTATGAAAACTGCGATCGAATCGGCTCTCAAAGGTTCTGCTCAAGGGCTGCGGCAACCTCAAGAATGGGAATACCTCATTCTGAAGCAGAGTGTGTTTGAGGCGAATGAAGGCGCGTCGTTTAACGCTTTGTTGCCAATTATGCGACAGGAGAGAGAAGCCCTGGTTGCAGGACTGTATGGTGAATTGGGATTGACTATTTAGAGGAAAGAGCATGACTGAACCGACTAATCGCCGCCGCAAGGACTCAGCCAAGCTAGTGTGGGACACTAAGCCCAAACGTGCCCCAAACCCCAGAGATATTGAATTTCAAACGGCTGAAATTGTCATTCCTAACCCAAAAGAAGCTCAAGGTACTTTCGATCTTCCATTGTTAGCTACAGCGCAAGCTGGAGTGACTTCTTTGTTCCCTGGTCAGATGGGAGAGTTACCTCTAGCGGGAGCAGAAATTGACAAATCAAAGATGAATCGCCTCATTTGGGGTGATAACTTGTTAGCAATGCAAGCATTATTGGCTCAAGGTTATGCTGGGAAGATTGATTTAATTTATATTGATCCTCCCTTTGCTAGCAGTGCTGACTATACCTTTGCCTTGTCAGTTGAGGGGACGCAGATTGAAAAAGAAGCAAGCATTATTGAACGCATAGCTTACACCGATACATGGGAGGCTGGGCTTGATTCATATTTGGATATGATGTATCCAAGATTGCAATTAATGAAACGCCTCCTGAGTGACGAAGGCAGTATTTACGTTCATTTAGACGAAGAAATCAGTCCATATATTAGACTCATATTAGATGAGGTTTTTGGAAGAGATTGTTTCATCAATTCAATCACTTGGAAGAGATCGGATGCTCATAGTGATGCTGGTCAAGGTGCAAAACACTTTGGAAAAATTTGTGATTGCCTCCTCTATTATTCCCGTAATCCAGACCAGCAAATTCTAAACATCCAGTACACTCCCCTTCCTCAAAGCACCATTGATAAATGGTATAGGCACGTCGAAGAGGGCACTGGTAGACGCTACAACAAGGCTGACGCAACGGGTCCAGGTGGAGCTAAAAAAGGCAATCCTTTCTACGAATGGAATGGCATCAAAAGATACTGGAGATTCAGCCGTGAGCGAATGGAGGAATTGGATAAACAAGGGCGGTTAGTTTACTCCGAAAGTGGAATGCCCTATGTGAAGAGATACCTTGATGAAAGTAAAGGTGTTCCTCTACAAGATCTTTGGGATGATATTAAGATGCTTAGAGGAATTCACAATTCCTCTGAAAATGTGGGATATCCAACTCAAAAGCCTGAGTCTCTGTTAGAGAGAATTATTAAAGCCTCATCCCGTGAAGGTTCTCTAGTAGCTGATTTCTTCTGCGGTTCGGGAACGACAATGGCAGTGGCAGAACGTCTAAATCGCCGATGGATTGGCTGCAACTTGGACAAAGTAGGGCTTCAGGTAAGCCGAAACAGAATGGTTCATCAGGGAGCTAAACCTTTTCTTCTGGAGAATATTGGTAATTACCAGCGACACATGATTTATCTCTCTGGCTCAAAAATTGGAGAGATGCAGCGAATCATGCTTAAGCTGTATGGAGCTGAACCCCGCAGCGATCGCCCTGATTTCGGAGTGCGTACCTTCGACAACTCTGATCCTGAACTGGTGTATGTGGGCTACCCAGATCGTCCCGTCACTGCTAGAAAGGTGGTCGAACTGGCTCAGGACGCTCAGATTCTCGATGGAACTGGCTATAAAAAGCTGGTGGTTTTAGCGTGGGACTACGATTACAACTACAGCACTGAGTTAGAAAGTCGAACAAAGGCTCTGAAAGACCCTCTGCGCGTCAGTATTCAGTCGTTGACTGTTCCCCCTGAAATTTATAATTACTTGCGAAAAGCCAAGAATGAGGCTGAATTAGATGGGTTGAGAGATAAGATCACCTTTTATGAAAAACCTTATGTAAAGGTCGGTAAACCCCAAATCTGTGATGCTGGAGATAGCAAAGTCATTGTCAGCATTGTAATCGAGCGTTATGTTCTCATGAACTTCCCTGTCAGTGAGAAGCAGCAAGTGGAGCTACGCAAGGCAATTAAAGATAATTTTGCAGCCTTGATCGACTACTGGGCTGTGGATTGGGATTATGACGGCATCACCTTCCGTTCTACTTGGCAAGCAATACGAGGCAATGGAAAAAGGGCAGGCAGTGTTCCTATCGTTGCAGATAGCCCGGAACTACCAGCTGGGAAAAGAACAATTGCTGTCCGTTTAGTTGATGTGTTTGGCAATGATGCTAGTGCGACGTTAGATGTTAAGTAGATCACCGTAAAATAATGATTTAGTTTCGTGTGAGGCTGAGTCAGTGAGCGATCGCACCTACTGGTTATGTCTATTCAACCCAACGACCTGGCAGGAGTTTCAGGATGCGGGGGCTGAAGTAATGGGCTTTCCTGAGACGCGACAAGGTACGGTAAGACGGATCAAAGAGGGCGACTATCTCCTAGCCTACATGACTGGAATTTCGCGTTGGTTTGCCGTACTAGAAGCTACTTCAGAGCCTTACGACGATCTTGCTCGCATCTGGAAGCAAGCTTTGTTTCCCTGTCGAGTAAAAGTAAAAGCTGTGGTTGAAGTCAAGCCAGAGACAGGGATTCCTGCTTTGTCAATTAGTAAGGATTTGCGGATGTTTGATAATATGAAGACCCCCAACTGGGGACTGCTATTTCGTCTCGCGCCTAGAGAGTTGCATCGGAGTGATGGTGAATTTATCTTCAATGCTCTAAAAAACGTTACAGCTTAACACACAAGTTCTGTAAAATAGCTATAGCTAGATGCACCCGTAAGAACTCGTCATTGATTCTAAAGGCAAAAAGCAGCATCTTTGCGAGTTCAAAAATATTCACTAATACCCACTTCTCCCCCTAGCAGTTTTCTAGGGGATTTTTCTTTTTGAGTATTGGTGATCAAACTGTCCTACCCCATAGATGCTGTCATCCATTCCTGTTTGACGATCAGCTATTCTCTGACCCGCTCTAATGCTGTCCTTAGCTTTGGCGTAAATTCTGACTCTCGATCGCACGTCAAAATCAGGCGGTTGATCGCTCTGGTCATGGCTACATAGAGCAGCCGCGCTTCTTCGGCGGGTGTACTCTGCGCGTTTGGCAGGAACCCACTTCCCGGCACAAACACCACTGAAAACTCCAATCCCTTGCTGAAGTGCATCGTGATTAATTTGATACTGGGAGCGTCAGCATCGTAGTTTCGACTCTCGCTGTCGCGGATCACCCACTCGATCGGCAAACGTCGATCGCATTCACCGGGATTGCACTGAGTGTGGATGGAAGAATGACACGATTTAAAAGACAGTAGCTTTGTTATGCTCCAATCTGGTCTAAATTTGCCTCTACTTGTGCCGTAAAGTTTGACTGTCGATTGTAGGTCATCTTGCTTTCTCTGAATAATCGTTGTTTTGAAAGCATCAAATATCACCACTGGCAAGAATTAAGCTATAAGTCAAGTCCATCATCTCGGTTTTGTTGTTTGGGAAATTGAGAACGAGATCGATGCGAAGACTGGCTGCGCTCCTGATTCACGTTTTTTTGCTGTTTAATGAAATCCATCCAATCAGCAATCTCGACTTCTGCTACTGTAATATCCCAGCCCACTGCTCCCAATTTGCCCTGAGCGATGATCTGTTCATCTGCCTTTCGGGTCACAGTAATTTCTAGTTCAATGCGATCGAGCCGATAGCTGCTGTTTTCCGCCGATGCCTTTTGCTTTTTCTCCAGCGTGGCGTGAGCAAAATTCAGCACAAATTCAGCCCGATTCCACTCGATCGATCCTTGTAGGGGATGTTCTGTTTCCGCTAGTTCTGGTTCACCCGCTGCTTGTTCTAGTACATGCTGAAAAGCTTGCCGCAGTTCTTCCATGCTCCGAACGAATTCAGGATTGATCGCCGATTGATACTCCGGCTGCTGAACTTGCTCTGCCTCTGCTGCGGGTTGGGGTGCTGACTGGGGCAGAAAATCTTTGTAATTCTGGGGGGTAATTAGCTGTTCAATCGGCTGCGGTTGAACTTCTGATGAGGTGGATTGCTGAGGATGCTGTGGCGATCGTTGCAGCGATTCCCTGACCCACTCGCGCAATTGTAGTCTGACCTCCCAAGCTTGCGGGTCTGACTTGCGTTGTTCTTGCTGTTGTTTTTGGAGCCGCTCGTTGCACTGCTGAGAGGTGAGGTGTTCAATTTCCCGCAGCACTGGATCGTCCCGATTGGGCTGATAATCCAACCCAGCGTACTGCTGTAATCCATAAAAAGAGTATTGGTCGCCCAATCTTTTGCCAGGGAAGTGCTTACCATCCAGACCAAAACTTAGCCCTTTTCCACCATCCTCGTGTTGAGAAAATCGTACACTAGCACCCGCCACCCGTACTCGAAGCAGGGCAGTAGAGAGGTCGGGCTTGTCTGCTATCGCCTGATCCAGCACTTCCCACAGCTTTCGTTTCGCGCAAGGTTCTCCCGTTCTTTCCTCTTGTCTGGATTCCCCAGTCGTCAAATTTCGTCGCTTTCCTTTTTCGCGTGGGGGGCAATATTGTAGCCCATGCCTCAATTCAAGTGACCGTTCAACCTCTTTAAGTCGGACCCGATCGAACTTATCTGATACCCAATTCCCCTCCAGGTTGATCGTGCTGGTAGCGACGTGGAGGTGATGCACTCCTCGTTTGTGCGACTGATCATGATGTTCCACTGCAAAAAACTGGCAGTCCTGATGTCCCATTTCCTGAAGTAAATCTTTGACGATCGCCTGCTTCGTCTTCAGGTTGGGATTCTCACCAGGGGGAAATGAGATTGAATAGTGGGCGATTGTGCGCTTCACGTCCGATCGCAAATCGGCACTGAGTTGAAATTCCGCATTGAGTTCGGCAACGTCTGAGCCGACCATGTTGGTGCAGAAAATGGGGCTTTCCAGTTCAAACCCTTTTGCCCGCTTCCGCTCGTCGAGCAGATATCGGTTCAGACTTCCCCCATTACCACGCCCAACATTAATTCTCACGGCTCGACACCTCTTCTAATTTGCAGGTGAGTCTGTGCAGCACGATATCCTTCCGCGCCTGGTCACACATCTCAATCGCCTTCTGTACCAGTGCCATCGTGGGAAGTCGATTGAGCGATTCCCGAAGTTTGGATAGTTCCAGATAAAGCGGAGCAAATGCCGCCGACGCTTCCGTGTCCCGGTAGCGTCGATCTTTTAAGCCCTCACGAATCAGGTAGTCTTGCAGGGTCAAATTCGCGGCAGCGGCTTTTGCCTTGAGTCGATCGTGTTGTTCTGGGGTGCAGCGAATTGTGATTTGAGAGCCTTGTCGCGCCATGAGGTGGTTGGAGTAGGGGGGAATCAAATGCAATCAGGAGAGTGACCAGATGCGATCATTGAGCGATCGGAGGTAGCGCAGTTGTGCACTGGCTGTCCGCTGACATAGCTTGCTCTTAAATTCAAACTATGAACACCTTATAAATCTAGCAGTTAATCGCAAGTAAGATTATCTTCCTTCAATTGAAATTAGAGGTTTGTTGATACGAGTAAAACTGACAGCTTTCATACAAAAATCATTCATTTTTATAGGCAAGTCTAAGCATTTTCAGCAAAAACAAGCATTGAAAAAGTTTTACTACAACAGTTAAATAATACAGATTCATACTAAAACAATAGTTTTATATCAATCCATATGAACAGTTTTCAGCCATCAGATAGAGGGTCTTTGCACTTTAAGTTAGAGATAAAAAAGGAATATTTCCTGCACCACCAATTTTATGCAAAGTGCCACACTGCGAATTGGATTTGATGTCGGCTCATCACTCTCAAAAATTATCTACACCATTAATGATGGATCGCCTCAATTTTTGATGATGGAGCCGGATGTTGTTTCTCTCCCAGCCACCTCGATCGAGCATTTATCTGGCAGCATGGCTCGCCCTGAGAATCAAGCCTGGGTAAAGCTCGATCGGGATTCAGAGCGAATTCACGTTTGCGGCTACCTCGCAAAGGAATTCTCTGCGGTGGAACGGATTGAAATGCTGAAGTACGAATACGCCTTTTATAAGTTCCTGGCAGCAGTGGGCGTGATCGCGGCAAATGAAAAATGCGATCGCCTGAATATCCATGCCGCCATGCTATTGCCCTATGGCGAAATCACTAGCCGCGAGCAATTGCAGGCGAAAATTACATCCGCCATCAAAAAATACTACTTTCAAAATAAATTGGTTCGCGGACGGATTGCTTCATTTCAATGCCATCCAGAAAGCACTGGAATGGTGCTGAAGATTCTTGCTCAGCACGGGCAAGATTGGTTTTCCAGTCGTCGAGTCGTGGTGCTAATCTTTGGCTATCGCAATATAAGCTGTATGAGCTTCAATCGCGGCGTTCTGGAGGCACAGCACAGCGCAACCAGCGATTTAGGATTTGTCAATCTGATCGATAAAATCATTGCTCGCACGCCAGGGCAAAATCGATATGCGCTCACTAAAGCTGTGTATGCTATTGGCTCGGATTTACGAACCGACCATCGTGAATTGCAGTCTCTTATTCGCTCAAAGCAGCCTGAAAATATTCAGACAGAAGCGAAACTGCTGGTGAATGCTATTGAAGCTGCTCGTTACGAATATTGGCAATTAGTTCAGGATTGGCTCAACTCAGTTGTTCCGGAGATTGTTGATCATCTAGCGGTCAGCGGCGGAACAAGCGCTTACCTCAAAAGCCTCCTTGATCAAAATCTTGCCTGGGCTAAGCCAGAATGGATGACAGCTCCAGAAGGTGCATTGCCAGAAGACGATCCTGCTCTCCAATTGCGTTTTGCGGATGTCATCGCGTTATTCAAATCAACTTTTCAAACCGAGGTGGCAGCATGACATCGGAGCCGCAGAAGGGAAAGACACAATTCTTGCAAATTCGCATCCAGCTCAACCGCTCCTCCCGCTTAGGATTAGCGTGTGAATACCTTTCGCAGCACAATCTCAACCAAAATGATGAAGTTAAGCAGTTTTTGGAGGCCGGGTTCTATCCCCTTGCTATGTCTGTTCAAGGCAAGCTCACCCGTGAAATAGCCGCAGAGTGCATTGGTAAGCTAAGAGGCTATATCTATGCGATCGAGCAACTGGCTGGACTTGAATCAATGCCAGCACCACTACCCAGGCACCAAGAGCGTGATGATAGAGATGATTTTGAGGAAGAGATGGTAGAGGAAGTCTTGCCTAAGCCACCATTTGATATAGATGGAATATATAAGCTGAAAGGCTGAAAAAGGAGGTTTATCGCCTCCCTGATTGTGCCTGTCTCAGTTGTCGAGTTTCAAATTAAATTGGCTCATCCCATATTTTGGTGAAGGTTTGGCAAGATAGAGGTACATCCTCTGCGTTAGGAGAAAATAGTCTTCTTTCAACCACTTTTACCTGACCCCGTGCATCTTCAACTCAAAAGCTGGAAGTTGGATCGCTCAACGAGGGACCTTTGTTTGACCGTCAATTCCACCCAAGCCACTGCCATTTGTCCCCTGTGCCAGCAGGCAAGTCATCGAGTCCACAGCCGCTACTGCCGCACCCTGCAAGACCTGCCTTGTACTGGTTTTGCACTCAGGCTCCAGCTTCAGGTGCGTAAATTCTTCTGTCTCACGACAGGATGTCGGCGACGGATTTTTACCGAGCGGTTGCCGCAGGTGGCTGCCCCCTGGGCAAGACGAACAGTGCGATTGGTAAAGCATCTGATTGCCATTGCAGTCGAACTGGGTGGAAAAGCAGGAGAGCGACTGGGGACTCAGTTAGGCTATCGCATCCGGGACAACACGCTGCTATCGTTGTTTGCAAGAGTGACCCTGCCCGCGATCAGACCGCCCACGGTACTGGGGGTAGACGACTTTGCCTTCGCCAAGCGGCAATCCTACGGCACGATTCTGGTGGATCTGGAACGACAGCGACCGATTGCCTTGCTCAAAGATCGCGATGCCAATACGCTGGCACAATGGCTGGAGCAGTATCCAGGGATCGAAGCCCTCTCGCGTGACCGTTCTGCCACGTATCGCAGCGGCATGAATCAAGGCGCTCCCCAGGCAATGCAGATCGCAGATCGCTTTCATCTATTGCAGAATTTTGTCCAAGTGCTGGAACAAGCGATGAGCGGGCATAGTGCGGTTCTTGATGCCGTTGATACGGCTCAACGCTTAGCAGATGCAACGAATGGTGCAACCGTGATGATTGCCCCAGCTACGCCTCCACAACCCAATGCGCAACAGCGAGCTGCCCAAAAGCGGGCACAACGCCTCAAAACCTATCAGAAGGTTTGGCGACTGCATCAGCAAGGTTGGTCTACTGGAGCCATTGCCAAAAAAGTGAAGCTGAGCAGTCGGACGGTGCAACACTATCTCAAAACGACAAGCTTTCCGGAACGTCAAGGACGCAGTGACCGGGGCAGGAGTTTGTTAAACCCGTACAAACCCTATCTACTCCAGCAATACAATCAGGGACACAGGCAGGTTAAAGTCCTGTTTCGAGAGATCCAGAAGCAGGGATATGGGGGAAGCTACATGACCGTCAGCCGCTATGTTCGACAAATAGCACAGGCGCAAGGAGTGACGTTAAGGCACTCTCCGTCTCGTCGATTGCCTGCTGTGGTTGATTCGGCTCGCCCGCCGCTCACCTCAAAGCGAGCCGCCTTTTTAGTAATCCGGCGAGCTGAAACGCTGCAAGCAGATGAAAAACAGTTGCTGCAACGTCTGGTTGAGCAAGCTGAACTAGCTCCCACTATCACATTGGCACAAGCGTTTGCTCAGATCGTGCGGCAGCGACAGTTTGAACAATTCGACGGCTGGCTAGAACAGGCTGAAGCGAGCGGTCTTGCCCCGTTTATCCGCTTCGCCCGGAGTTTACGGGATGATTACGATGCAGTCAAAGCGGGTGTCACCTTTACTGCCAGCAATGAGCAAGTGGAGGGACAAATCAATCGGCTGAAGATGCTCAAACGTCAAATGTACGGTCGCGCGGGCGTTGAACTACTGGAACGACGATTCCTGCTCGCCAGTTAACCCAATTGATGGATAACTCATTGATGCGTTATTCAAGAACGCATCTACTTTGCCATGTTCAAGCTCGGTTAAATTTAATGTTCTAATTGATCCTCAATTTCATCTTGTGGCTCCCAGACGCTCTAAGCCTAAAATATTGCCCCTAATCCTTAGTGTGAGGGGCTTTTACTTACACTTCCTACTGCTAAATCACCAAAAGATGGGAAGAGCCTATAATGCGCGTTAAAGGACAGAACCGATAAAACTAAAGGCTGTGTCTCTACTGACAGTATTGTGTCGTTGGTGTTCAAACTGGTGCAGAGTGCTCAGAAGCGATGGTTACGCATTCGTGGATTCAAACGATTAGCGGAGGTGATTGAGGGGGTGAAATTCAAAGATGGAATTCGAGTGGATCAATTAGTGAATTCAGAACTCTGCCAGGACGCTGCTTAATTCTTCTTCGTACACCAGATTTGACAATAGGTCCTCTCGGCTTTGAAGTTGTGCCTCAGTCCCCAGTTATTCAAAGTGTTTCTTGAGAGCTTACTGGGCTATCGGTAAGACAGAAGTTGAGAAATTGCTTGTAAGAGGTTTAACAAAACAGGGAACCACGACAAAAAGTAGTTCCCTGAGCTTACAAGTTTGAATGCCTAACAAGTTATGACATTGAGCTAGGCTCCAACAGCCATAGGAAAAATCTCAGCGATAGGCTTAGGCAGTGGAAGTAACTCGGCGGTATTGACATCTATTCCATGTGCAATATTGTATTCTCGCCGAATATTAGCAATTTCCTCTTCGGTCATTTTGTCAGCAGCTATCAGGTAATGAATGAGCTTGCCTCCCTGCACTGGTGGTTGCTCCCCTCTGAGCATAGAACCGCTAGGAGCTACAAGAACATTTGTCCAAATTTCGGAGGACATTTGCCAGTCTATTTTATTGGCTCGTCGTACCGCCTCGCGCAGGGTCAAGCAATCGTCGCTAGTTGCTGCAATCAGTCCTCTAAATAAAGCCAATTGACCAACTGGTTTGAAAAGTAATGAGTAAGGTTGATCATCCTTTCTCATTTGAGGGATACGGCTGCTATCCTCAAGAACTTCTCTATACGGTTGTAAACCCTCCAGAACAACGTTCCAAAACTCTTCAACTGTTTCGTAGTACTGATTCAACTCTTCTTCTGCTGGACGGTTATTAGGGTCAAGTGCTACACCCTCACCTCTAAGAATAAGCTTAACGGTTTCATACACAGCACTAATGGTCGTCAGTTTCGTACTTCTCGCTGCAAGTGCGTTGCTTTTCCACTCAACGATCACATCACTGCTTCCACGTGCTTTGACTCCTAAAGGTGCTCCTTCACTTAATAACTGACGAGCAATGATGGCGCTACGATCATCCTCGCTCGTGATGATGTTGTCACCTCGACTGGTTGGTTTTGCGTAGCGGTTAACCTTGTTAAATATACGCCGAGTTTTTTCATTGCTTTCGTGCTTAATAAAGATCACGCACACATCATCATTAGGCACATCCTCACGGCAGTCTCCAATAACCTCACCTTTTATTACTTTCTCAAGAGCTAAAAGACGATGTTGTCCGTCAAGCATGATTAAAGAGCCACCATCTATTGTGAGGATACCAATGTTGTCTGAAACAGATTGATAAGCACGTGGAGCTTTATTGGAAACCCAATCACGAAGGCTATCGAAGTAGATTTCTCCCTTATAAACTAGAACAACCATTGCACCAAAGAAGCGATCTTTCGACTCTGCTATATATGGAGCAATTTGCTCTTTGACTCGTTTAAGATCCGGATCACGCTGTAATCTCTCTTCAATACTCATCGTTGTCCATTCATCAAGTTCGCTCGCTGACCGAACACCTTGCACTAGGTCACGAGCTTTCATCGTCGCCTGATAAAAGTCAGTATTGCCTAAATGCCCTTTTACTCCGGGAATGACTAAAGCCATATAACTCCTGAAATTGCTAATATTACAAAACGTTTCCGAGAACGTTTGCCTTGTTTGTCTGTTCTTTTTATATGTTTTCACAAACAAAACAAAATGTCAACAATTTTTTGAGCTTGTTTGTGAAAACATTTTTATGCTAGTGAAGTACCTTTGCTCCGATTTCGACCATGCCAAAACAGTAAAATCCCCCCGGCTAAGGAGTGGGACAAACTGCAAGCTCGGTTCTGGGGAGCGCAAACGGGCACTCGCCCACCTAGAAGCCCTCGCGCTGGGTTAGGCGTGCTGAAACTGCCCTACCTGCGGGTGGGGCTGATGAATCACCGACTGTCGCGTCTCACGTTATTTGTCGTTGATCTCACGTTAGATGTCGGGTAGCAAGAGAGGTTAGAAGGCTTACCGTATAGGGGTTTGAGTGATGTAGTATGGTGTGTTGTATGT
>NZ_JAMPLI010000048.1:0-38412 GCF_039962475.1 Leptolyngbya sp. GB1-A1
TCTTCTAAATCTCGATAACTCAAAGCATAACGGCAATACCACCGTACATTTAACAGAATGATCTCTGGCAAAAAATGCCGCCACTTGAACGGAGCTTTCGGATCAACCACCGGGCGTTAATTTTTCTCTCGGTAGACGCTAATTCTATCACTTCTTGCAACAGAACCAGGCTGAGCATCTGATCACAAGATTGACACTATCCAACTGGCGGGCCGTATTTTGCTGTTTCCCAAATAACCTGTGTTAGCTCAGAATCATCAAGTTCCCAAACATCTGACTGAACCAAGCGGATCAACACCGCCCCTGCTCTTTCCCAAGCCCAGCGCTTTGAATCTGCTGGGTGATTCGCGCTCTCATCAATCTCAAGGGTACCTGTATCGTATTGACCCAGCAATTTAACGCCCTGAAGAATGCAACTTGCCTCATGCTCCAGAATTCCATATTCTCCTGGAGAGTAATTGTCTCTGAAAGCTACTCGGCAGGAAAAGCCTTGTTCTGCTGGTCGGAAGCAGCCACCACAGATCGCAACGAATTCTCCCCCTGACTGGCGGACAAAGCTTACAAAGGCGCGGGACATGCGCGAGCGATCGCTACGATGAGCCATCTGAGAAGTAAAAGAACTGTAATTATCTGGATTAAAAAGTAGTGTTGCCGGGACATCCCCATCTTCAACCCAGGCTTTCCCATATGGAATTTTAACTTCTCTTCTTGCCATACACTGCTTTCCATAAAAGCCTAACGTCGTAGTTGAGCGGCGGTAGACAACCTTGCACCTTGCATCAGCAACTCTTGTCTGTCCACTGCCACGCAGTGTTAGGCATCAATTTTTTCGCCTCGCTTTTTTCGCCATCTATATTTGCTCTGATATTCACGGCGCTGTTTCGTGACTTCGTGCAAAACTATTCCTGAGGTTGTGCCCAAATTCAAACTCTCGATCATGCCAAACATAGGGATGCTCACGCACATTTCACTGTGCTGTATGGCTAGATCACTTACGCCCCTAGCCTCATTGCCGAACCACATAGCTAACTTGGTATAGATGGTGTAGTCAGCCTCATCTAGGACGACATTTTTCATCCCCTTTATGTGTGGCGATGTGACGATAGAAACGAATCGGTTTTTCTCTAAGTGCTCAAGGCAGGCTTCGGTGCTATCAAACCTTTTGACGAAGCTCCATTTGATCGCCGATACAGAAATCTTTGAAAGTGATTTTTGCTCCCGCATTTCTTGCCAATCGTTAGGCAAGGCTCCCCTTGGGTCTACAACGTATACCTTTTCTACTCCTAAGGCATTTACATTTCTTATAACCGTACCGATATTCCTGATATCACTTGGATCTTCGATAACAGTGATTAAGTTCTTGCATCTATAAGGCTTTATCTCTTCCGCGCGTTGTCGGAGCGAACTCTTTTGCTTTTCTTCTTTTTCCATAGGTTTCCGGTTGTATTGCTTTGATGTCTAACGTTTGCGGTCAGCGGTTGCAATAACCTTGAACTCAGCACCAGCAGCTTCCTTCAATCCGTTGCACCGCAATTGTTATGGGGCGCTTCTCGCCTAAAGAAACCAAAATATAATCCTTACCTTGTCTGGATCGCCTAACTTTGTCAATTCTTCGATGAAATCTTCTAAACAAGTTTCGTAATCCAGGTTTACAAATTCCCGGCAACTACTTCTCCATGTCACCCACACAGTATCAGGTTGTTGCCTCTGGTAAATGGATGCCCCTGCTGGAAAGGTTTCCGGGAATGGACAATCCTCGTCGAAGAGAGAGGCATAATTTTTGTTGACACAGGCTCGATACGTTACATAATTATCGTCCCAGTCATAATCAATGATTTCCTTGACCAGCAACCAAGAGCGTGCCAATCCTGTACCATGCTTATCAAAATAAGTCTTGTAGAAGCCGTTCATGTCGTCAGGAAAATCTCGTGGTTTTACAATAGGCTCCACTACACCTATGACGCTTCCGTGATAGATACCTCCAAGCATTACAAATAATCGATATGGGGTACCGCGAAGCTCAACTGGATCGACAGGAACTTTTTTGCCCCTCGAATATTGAGTAGCAGCAGGTTCGGGTATAGGTTCCCATTCATTGTCCCTCCGAATCTCAGCGTAGATATGTATGTCTATTCCCATACCTTTAAGCTTGAAACTACTGTCCTCACCAAAAACTCAGCCGCATAACGTTCCGATTGAGCGGCAGCAGATCGACCACAGCGATCAACGAAAAGGCTCTCAACTGTCCGCTCCAACCGGGTTGTTCTGGTGCGACTTTAATCGAGGTCGAGCAACTTCGTAACGGAGGCAGTATCCTCCCAAGGTGGGGTAATACTCGCTGAATAACTGATCCAGCGTGACTTTCTGACTTGACTTCCGATACGTGTCCATCGCTTCGTTAAACCGATAATAGTAAACCCGACCATCGATCGCAATGCTGAATAAATAATCCAAAATCTGCTCAATCCGCTCTCTACTCTGTGTATCATCGGAAAAGTAATAAAGCAAATTACAGACTACTGTTCCGTTCTTCTCATGCAAATAAACGTCAACATCCCATCCATACGCAGGACGAGTCCATAAGTCATAAACCTTTTTCTGAACGCTCTTTGGCTCAAGGTTGGACTTCAATTCAAAGATGAAATATGCCGTCAACGCCTATCTCCATCAACTAATAATTGAATTATCAATGTCCTCACCAGCAACTTAAGCAGCAGAACTATTATTAGACTGAATTATTCTGTCGATCCACCTAGTACTGGAGGATCGGCAGATTTTTTCTGCTGATCATTCCAAATCAGCTGGATCGACGGAGTTTTTCTGCATAATAGGCTTTTTTAGGCGGATCGGCAGATTTTTTCCGTATATCTTCACATGCAGTACTGATGAGCCCGTGAGTATCATTTTTTACAATTTATATCCTCCCTACTCCCCACTCTTATGCAGCAACCTCCAAAGAAGCTGTTGGATCAACTGCGAGATGCTATCCGGCTGAAACACTATTCTTACCGGACTGAAGAAACTTACGTGCAATGGGTTCGCCGTTACATTCTGTTCCACCAGAAGTGGCATCCCAAAGAGATGGGTTGTGCTGAAATTGAAGCATTCTTGACTCACCTTGCGGTGCGAGAACAGGTTGCAGCTTCAACTCAAAACCAAGCACTGAACGCACTGCTGTTTCTGTACAGGGAAGTGCTCAAGTTGGAAGTCGATCAGGTCAATGCGATTCGAGCCAAGCCTTCCCGTTACAGCCTTTTTCAGGCAGGTGAGGTACAAGTTAGAGTAACAAAATGCCATTTCTGAGCTAACTGTTATGAAACCTTACTCGCTCGACCTGCGCCAGAAGATTGTCCAGCGATACCAGGAGGGCAACATCTCTCAACGAGAACTCGCTCGTCAATTTCGAGTGGCAACGAGTTTTGTTGAAACCCTGCTCAAACGCTATCGAGAAACCGGAAGTGTTCAGCCCAAAGTCCGGGTGCAGCAAACGCCGGCAAAGCTGAATGCGGAGCAATTGAGCGTGCTGGAGCAATTGGTCGAGGCGCAAAATGATGCCACTCTCAAGGAATTGCGAGATCGCCTGGAAGAGAAGACGGGAGTGCGACTGGGTTGCACGACGATTCATCGGATGTTGGTCAAACTGAACTTGAGCGTCAAAAAAAACGTTTCATGCTAGCGAAAAAGAAACCGAGCGAGTGCAACAGCAACGGGTCGAGTTTTGGCAGTTGGTGCGAGGCATCCTGGCAAAGAACCTCATCTTCATCGATGAGGCAGGAGTGAATCTGGCGATGGTACGCCTGACAGCACGGTCTGCGAAAGGGCAGCGAGCAGTGGGGAAACGTCCGCAAAAGCGGGGCAAAAATGTCTCGATGGTCGGGGCAATCGGGTTATCGAAGGTGATTGCTCAAATGCCGATGCTCGGTGCAGTGGATGGACTGTTATTTGAAGCCTTCATTGCACAAAAACTAGTACCGAAGCTGTGGAAGGGAGCTTGTGTGGTTCTGGATAACTGCTCGATTCACAAGGGTGACCCTGTGGTTAGACTTATTCAAAAAGCAGGCGCAATGGTTATCTTTTTACCACCTTATTCTCCTGAGTTCTCTCCGATTGAGAATTGTTGGTCAAAGATCAAAACGCTGTTGCGCTCTATGAGTGCAAGAACTTATCCAGAATTAGTCAAAGCAATTGAGCAGGCTTTCACCCAAGTTTCACCCAAAGATTTGCAAGGCTGGTTCACTCATTGCTGTTACTGTACCTAAGCTGACTGAAAAAGGCTGTATTTGCTGACTGTACTCACTAAAGAAGAAGCATTGAGCGTTATCCAAAATATCGATGGTGTCCCTCAGCTCGTTGTTAAGTTACTTTATGGGTGCGGGTTACGGTTGACTGAAGGATTGCGATTGCGGGTTAAAGACATCGACTTCGCTCAGCAACAAATTCTTGTCAGAGATGGAAAGGGGAGTAAAAGTCGTGTCACGATGTTGCCTGCAAGCGTAACCGATGAATTGCATGACCATTTGGTGGGCGTGAGGCGGCGACATCAACAGGATTTAGGACGAGGATTTGGGGCAGTTCATCTTCCATTTGCGCTGGAGCGGAAGTACCCGAATGCGAATCGAGAGTGGATATGGCAATTCGTGTTTCCTTCAAGTCAGATTGCTAAAGCCCCCCGGAGTGACTTGATGTGTCGTCATCATATGCATGAGAGTAGTGTCCAAAAAGCTGTGAAGCAGGCAGTTCGAGTTGCAAAGATATCCAAGCGGGTTGGGTGTCATACATTTCGCCACAGTTTTGCGACTCATCTTCTACAAAGTGGTTATGACATTCGAACAATTCAAGAATTGCTGGGACACAAGGACGTGAAAACAACGATGATCTATACGCACGTCCTAAATCGAGGGGGGCAAGGAGTGAGAAGTCCACTGGACTTGTGAGGAGTCATTCAGGCTCAGCAATTGCAGAGCCTACTCATGTAAGAGTCTTGTCTCAAAACTCGTCAAGCTGAGCCATTGTGAGACATATAAAATTGAGCGGAAACGCCTTCCAGCTTTGTTTTCCAAAGTTATAGACTATTTCCATGCCGCTAGTAAAACAAAGGAGGAGATACTGTTGGCGAAGCTCGATGGGGATCACATTGGTTATCCTAAAGAGCAATTTCCTTAGTCTTGCGAGGTGAATTGCCATGTCCCTTGCGTTTGAGCCAATTCCTCCAGTTCCTCAAGAAACCGTGCGGGTTGCGAAAGCTGCCTTTCGGAAAGGCAACCCATATCTGACCTTGAGAGATGAACTCGGACCCATTTTTGCGGATGCAGACTTTGCCAACCTGTTTTCTACGACGGGTCAGCCTGCTGTCCCACCGTGGCGGCTAGCACTGATCACAGTCATGCAATTTCGAGAGAACCTCTCTGACCGCCAAGCGGCTGACGCAGTCCGCTCTCGGATTGATTGGAAATATTTACTAGGACTGGAGTTAACCGATTCAGGATTCGACTTCAGTGTGCTGAGTGAATTTCGGCAGCGTTTACTTGAGGGAAAAGTAGAGCATTTATTATTGGACCGGCTCTTGGAACACTGCCGCGTTTTGGGCTTGGTGAAAGCTCGAGGGAAACAGCGTACTGATTCAACTCGCGTTTTAGCTTCGATTCGGGAGTTGAATCGCTTAGAGCTCGTTGCAGAAACGTTTCGAGCCGTTCTGAATGAACTCGCAACACTTGTTCCTGAATGGTTACAAGAAATTGCTTTAGAGCCTTGGTACAAGCGCTATGGTAGTCGAATTGAACAAATTCGATTACCTCGAAGCAACACGGAGAGGGAGAGTTATGCACAAACGGTAGGAGACGATATTTACCATCTTTTAGAACACCTAGAAACATCCAATTTGCCGATTGAATGGCAACAACTCTCAAGCATTATTGCACTGCAACTCGTTTGGCAACGACATTATGAAGTACTCATCGATGATAAGACGGGATTTAAGCAGGTGCGCTTTAAGCCAAAGCGAGAATTAGCGAAGGCAACTGAGGGCATTGAATCTCCCTATGACACCGAGGCTCGCTATCGCAGTCGCTGTGGAGTGAGCTGGATTGGGTACATGGTGCATTGGAGCGAGACCTGTGAGGATGACGATTGCCATTTGATCACCCATATGATGACTACTCCTGCCACTGTGCATGAAGCTAACTGTACTCAAGAGATTCACCAAGCATTGATTGATAAAGAATTGCCGCCCAGCGAGCACTATGTCGATTCAGCTTATGTTGATGCTCATCTGCTTGTAGAGGCTCAAGCACAAGGCATTACGATTGTGGGACCGACTCGTCCTAACGTCACTTGGCAAACCAAAACCGTAGATGCCTTTGACTTTACGCAGTTTACGGTGGACTGGGAACAGCAGCATGTCACTTGTCCGCAAGGGAAGCAGTCCATTTCCTGGTCCCCTTTGATAGGGCAGGATGGGCATCCTGTTTTCAAAGCCAGGTTTTCTACGTTGGACTGTGGTCCTTGTGCTGCTCGCTCTCAATGTACTCGAGCAAAACTGCCTGCTGCACGCAGTGTACTGCTGATGCCACAAGCACAGTATGAAGCGCTTAAGAACGCCCGAGCGACTCAGGTCAGTGCTGAGGGAAAGCAACGCTATCAGCGTCGGGCTGGGATTGAAGGAACGCTCTCTCAAGGAGTTCGAGCGTTTGGATTAAGGCAAACTCGATATCGAGGACTAACCAAGACCCATTTGCAAAATACTGCGATCGCTGCTGCAATGAACTTTGAGCGCTTGATCAACTGGTTGACGGGTGTGCCAAGAGCAAAAACTCGAGTTTCTCGTTTGGCGGCTCTAGTGCCGGATTAAGGGAGGTGTGATCCTCATCGAGGTTCGCCAACAGTATCGGAGGATTTGTTTTACACTCCAGAGTTTGTAGGAGACAGTTTAATTTTCACTTACCGATCGTAGGAAACGTTCAACTGTCCCATTTTCAGTAACTCGATGATCAAACACCAGAAACGTCGACAGAGTTGGGCTTGCCTACCTTACCATTAACCAATTTTTGCGACATAACCGAATAAAGTACCCGTGTGTGTACTGGAATTATTGATTCAAGATTGTGACGATTCAATTATTCACAGATATTTCTATTGTCTCGCGGGGAAATTACTATGCTGCCGCTGACTGACTCTGGCTCCCGTTGCTATCAGGTTGTGGCGATCGAGATAACAATATATTTCAACAAGTATGGCGATCATAACCACAATGGTTTGATGTTTACGCTGAAGCAGAATTTACCCATCCTGAAATATATTAAGCAATTAATGCAAGGTCCGGTTGCAGAGGCTCAACTCATCGCAGAAGCTCGCGCCCGTGCTCAGCAGCTTGGCATCGAACTGCCCCAAACACCCGAAGAAGCAAAACAGCCTCATCCGCTGGTGCGTCCACTGGTGCTGAGAGCCTGTAAAGGTGACGTTGTCGAGGTGCAGCTAGAGAACGAAATTCGCGATCGCTCGATCGGATTGCATCTGGTCGGAGACGGCTACGACATTCAAACCAGCGATGGCGCACAGGTGGGGCGAAATGCTTCCAGTCTGGTTGCCACAGGCGAAACCCGCAAATACATCTGGCACTGCAAACACGAAGGTGTATTTCCCTTTCACGACGCCGGGAATTTCTCTGGTAATCAAGACGGTACGAATGCCCATGGTTTGTTTGGGGCGCTGATTGTCGAACCTGAGAACGCTTGGTGGAGCGATCCAGAAGTGGGCATGGACGGTCTTTTAGAAGACGGGCTGTATGCAGATGTGCATTTGCGATCGCGAGCAGAGCTGGCGCAATCCCCAAAGAAATCCTTTCCCAAGACAGGCGATCGCTTTTCTCAGCCCTCGAAATATGCCGATGACAACGCTTCTTTCCGCGAGTATGTCATCTTCTTTCACGACGAGCCAGAGTTTGTGCCGCCGCATGGCAAGCTGGAAAAGAATCCCTGCCAATCTGATGATCATGGCGGGAATGGACAGGTCGGACATGGCGGGCACGGTGTCGATGCTCATTCTGGATCGCTGATGCCAATTAGCTACCGCGCAGAGCCGATGATCAGCCGGGAGCGCATTATCTGGCAGAAACGCCGTGAGGGAACGCTGAATGCCCCCGTTCTGAACGAAGAGCAGCACCACAGCTCATGGATGTTTGGCGATCCTGCAACTCCCATTCTGCGGGCATATCTCGGTGATCCGGTGCGAATTCGGCTGGTTCATGCGGGCGTGAAAGAAACCCATGTGTTTCACCTGCACTTGTATGCGTGGCACGTGGTTCCCCACAATCCGCAAACGCCCCTAATCGATGCAATCAGCATCAGCCCGCAAACTGGACACACGATCGTTCCGCTATGGGGCGCAGGCAATCGTCAGGGCGTTCCCGGCGATGTGATCTGGCATTGCCATCTGTATCCGCACTTCCACATGGGAATGTGGGGCATCTTTCGTACCTTTGATACCCGTCAGGACGGCATGGACGGAGACTGTTTAACCGACGAGGATGGTCGCTATCAGGGTCGCCGCATTGGACGCTATCCCGACGGCATACCGATCGCGAAATTAGCCGTTTTACCCGATCGCGAACCGCCGCCCACGCCGACCCCCGATCGCCCTGGTTTCCCTTTGTTTATCCCAGGAACTGTCGGTCAGAAGTCACCCAGACCGCCTTATCCGGGAGACTTTGCAACGATGCCAGCCGAGCTTGACTATGAGGAAGCCACTGTTCTGGAGCGCAATGCGTTTAATGCCGATCCGCGTCCCGGTGAACTGTTTGGTCGCTTTCCCTATCCGCGTGAACTGCCGCAGCCGAATCATGAAATTGGCGTCGTCAAGCGACGGATTGACTACAACGACGACGGTTGGTATGACCCGGATGGGCATTTGTATTACCTGAAAGCCGAGGGCGATCCGGATGAGCGCGATCGAGCGAAAGAACCGCTGTTTTTCCGCTGTCGCCAGCAGGATGTGCTGGAACTAACGCTGCACAATCAACTGCCCGATTGCATCGAGGAAACTCCATTCGATCCGGCATTTCCCCCTTGTGACAAACTGCCGTGGGAAGGAGAATGCGGGCTGCACGTGCATATGGTGAAGTTTGACCCAATTTGTGCTGATGGCGCCAGCACGGGCTGGAACTATCTGAGCGCACCTCGCCTGGGTAAAAAAATGGTGTATCGCTGGTGGGCAGACGAGGAGTTTGGCACAATCTTCTTTCACGATCATCTGTTTGCTAACTATCGCCAAAAACACGGTTTATTCGGGGCATTAATCGTCGAACCCGAAGGCGCAACCTTCCACAACCCATTTGATTCCAGCCAGCCAATCCTGAGTGGACAACAGGCGGTGATTAAACTGCCACAACCGATCGACGGCGTGCAGGAATTCCGTGAATTTTGCATCAGCGTCGCTGATTGGATTCCCATGTTCGATCGCAAGGGACAACCGATCGAGCCACCCGACCAACCGGGCAGCCACGATGACAATGGCGTGATGGCAGTTAACTATCGGTCGACTCCGCTGCGAGAGCGTCAGGATGAGCCTGCCTACTGGTTCCATTCCCTGAAGGTAAAAGAACCCGATACGTCCATTTTCCATACTCTGCCCAACGAGCCAATCTGGATTCGATTAGTGCAGGGGTCACACGAAGAACAGCACAGCTTCCAGGTTCACGGAATGCGCTGGCGACGTTTCCGTAACGATTCGCGATCGCTGCTGGTCAATCAGCAAACGCTGGGCATCTCAGAAGCCTTTACCTTCAAGGTGCAGGAGTCCTATGGCGCAGGCGACTATCTGTGGAAATTTGCCGGGGCCGATGATCTCTGGGTTGGCTGCTGGGGATTGATTCGCAGTTATGATCCAGCGCAACTCGATGAAGTGGGACAAAAACTCACTCCTATCGCTCCGATCACGGATCCCCCGCTGCCCACACCGCCAGAACCTCGGCTGCGACGCCGCTTCAAGGTCGTTGCCGAAGCCCGATCGCTAACCTATCGTGATTCCAATCTGGTTGATCCGTTCGGTCTGATCTATCGTCTCGATGCGATTGCCACCCCCGGAGCAACCGAATGGCAACCGGTCTCTGCCTCTGCTCAACCCGAACCACTCGTCCTACGCTGTCGTGCCGGGGAATGGGTCGAAATCGAGCTGCATAATCGCTTGCCAGCCAGTTTAAGGCCTGAGCCTTTTTCGCCCGGTGTGCTCGCAGATGTGGACGATCGCCGCGTTTCCAATCAGGTTTCCCTGCATGCGGATCTACTTCGCTACGATGTGCAGCAGCACGATGGCGCAAACGTGGGCAAGAATCCGATTCAAAGCATATCACCGGGTCAACGCTACACGTATCTCTGGTATGCGGATCAGGTCGGCGCCGTCTTGCTGCAAGATATGGCAGATGTGCGAAATCACCGCCGTCATGGATTGATTGGCGCTCTGATTGTTGAGCCGCCCAGCGCAACTCCGCGCTTTGTGCCTCCGGGCAAACCAACTGCACCGCTGTTTAGTCCTACCGCCTGGCATGGAGCGCGAGCAACGATTCGGGGACAGTATGGCGATCGCTACGAAGAGGTTGTGCTGTTGCTCCAGGATGGATTGCGGTTATTTGTGGATGGCGATCGCGATGCTCCCTTTCCCGATAAGCCAGAGGATTTCTCCCGTGCAGGCGATCCCGATGTACTGGTGGACAACGCAGAAGACACAGAAGACCAGGGCAACAAAGGGTTTAATTATCGGGTTGAACCCCTGCTGGATGCCACGCGAGTCAATCTAGCAAATCCCGCTACGCCCGTTTGGATTGTGCCACGTCGCAGAGCCGTTCACTTCCATTTGATTTGTGCTGCCGATCGCCCCCGCAACCATAGCTTCACAATTCATGGGCATACCTGGCGCGAATGGCGTTACATGGGTGAAGGAAGCCCTCGCGTTGCATCAGAAGCAGCCCTTTCCTGTGGCACAGTTCGCACCTATGAGCTAGAAACCGCCAACCGAGCCGGAGACTATATGTATCGAAGCGGTGTGCTGAAGTGGGCAGTTGCTCAAGGGCTATGGGGCATTTTGCGAATTGCACGCACCCCTTACCTGCTATCGCTTTTCAATATCACGTTTCCGGATCACCAATGAACATTTTGTTCCTTCTTGAATTAAATCGGTAATCGGACTCTTACGCAGATTTAGCGATTCGGTTCTGGCAGTTAGCTCGAACTTGTCGCACCACGCGGTAAACCGTACCAGTTGTCCTTGATAGACACGCTGGGTATTCTCCGCCTTCCCCATCTGCCGCAGGAACTCCTCGATCTGCTAATGGCGTAAGTCGGGTGGTTCCAATCGCCGGAGTTCTTCCTTCTTGCCACCTTCAAGGGGGACGATCACGATTGGGAGAACAGGGTCAGTGGGGGAGTCATCCATAGTCGATCGTCCAGTTAGTTTGGTTTTAGATAGAGATAACATCACTTATCTCTACCTGATAATTCTAAGACAACTTTTCCTCCCCGTCTGCTCAAAGTTCCTCTAATCAAGCCTTTAAAAGGGTTCCGATAGGATACATGTAAAAACCTGCAAAATTGCCTTCAAATGTTCATTCCTCCGTAAGATTTTAGTGCTGGAATCACGAAAATCGAGAAAAGGTGAAATCAAGTTAAGGCAAAGCTTTCAGACGTATACTACAGAATTTTGCACGTATCCTCTTCCAATCCCTTTATCGCGCGACCGCAGCATGTTCGATAATCTCGGCAACGGCATCTGGATGAGAAACCATCACTACATGCGATGCACCACTCACAACAACCGTTTCCTTCGAGTTGGCGCGCTTCGCCATGAACGAAAGGGCTGCTGCCGGAATATTTAAGTCGCGATCGCCATAAATGAACCAGGACGGGATGGACTGCCAGGCAGGTGTACCCGAGGCTTCGTTAAGAGCAGCTTCTGTAATGGGTCGCTGGGTGCTAGCCATCAGCTGCGCGGCTGCGGCCGGCACATCTGCTGCAAACTGGGCGTGGAACTTGTCTTGCTGGATATAAAGATCTTTACCACCATCCGGTGTGGCAACCGGTGGTGCCAGTGTTGGCCCGAGCGTGCCGCCGGAGTAACGCCCTGAGAGTTCGACGGCAGTCTCACCGGCATCCGGGGCGAAAGCCGCAACATAGACGAGCGCCTTCACATTCTCGTTGCCGACCACGTTAGTGATGACAGCACCTCCATAGGAGTGGCCGACTAGCACTGTGGGACCCTCAATGCTCTTGAGAACGCTAGCAACATAGTCCGCATCGCTTTTCACACCGCGTAGGGGATTGGCTACGGCAACCGTCGGGTAACCTTGCTCATGAAGTTGGGTTAAGACGCCATTCCAGCTAGACGACTCGGCGAATGCACCGTGAACGAGAACGATGGTGGGTTTGATGTGTTGTGCGCTTGTGGTGTTCATGACAGTTCCTAAAGAAGTGATTAGAGTGGTTCCTAAAAAGAGTCCGGCGATTAAAAGTAAGCGGATGCCGCTTCTAAGGGGGGGCACGTTCATGTTCGTTTTCTCACTATCGAAAGACGGCTTAGTGCCTATCTGTTGGTCCCATTGTTCAACGAGAACCCAATTCAGAACACTCAAGTTCTCTGCGTTAAGCACTGAGATAAGCTGAGATGAACTAGGTTCTCTTCAGTCAAAGTGTGATTGATGGAAACAGCAGCGAGCGTCCCACTCGCGACGGCTACGGCGATCTGTGAATAAGGACTAGACACATCGCCCACCGCATAGAGTCCAGGAATTGAGGTTTGCTTACTCTCATCCACTTGTACAATGCCGTCGCTGCCAAGGTTACAGCCTAACTTTGTGGCTAGATGGCTGTGCTGATAGGACGGAGGGCGCAGCAATATACCGCGACGGGGCAGCACCTCATTGTTTGTAAAGACGATCCCTGTCAGTTTGTCGTCTTGATATTCGAGCCGAGCAATTTTTTCTTCGCGTAGCTGAACCTCCCAATTTGCTAACTGCTGTCGTTGCTCATGGGTTAATTCGGCAGGACCATTTGAACAGAGCACTAAATCGCGGCTCCAGCCGGTTAGCATAAATGTCATTTCAAGTGCTACCTCTCCCTTGCCATAGATTGCTAAAGGTTGATCTCGCACTTCCCAACCATGGCAGTAAGGACAGTGGAAAATGCTGCTACCCCAAAGTTCTGCGAATCCATCAATTGCCGGAAGTGAATCTTTCATACCCGTGGCCAACAGCAGTTTGCGACCGACAAACTGATTGCCATGGCTCAGAGTCACTTGAAAGCGATCGCCCATTTTCTGAGCATCGACCACTTCACCCATCTGAATTTCAACCCCATCATAAGGACGTAATTGCTCTCGTCCAATTTGCAGCAGTTCCGCAGGTGAAATTCCATCTCTAGAAAAGAAACCATGGGCAGCATGAGCAACTTGATTGCGTGGCTTGCCAGCATCGCAAACCAAGACCCGTTTGCAGGCTCGTCCGAGCATCAGGGCAGCAGTCAAACCGGCTGGACCGCCACCGACGATGATGACATCAAAAACATTAGTCTGTAAGTTAACATTCATAGCTTGTTCTCCTGTTGTTGGCAGTGAGTTGGCAGTCAGAGAAAGTTGAGACCTGCCATTAAGTGGCGCAGATAAAGAAGGCGACTGGTCAAAAACTATTCGCCTTCTTCAAGCAGATTTGCCAGAAGAGGCACTCAGGCACTAACCCCGCTTCCAAAATCAGAACTCTAGGTGTCAAACCCACAATGTCTGCATAGGCGGCAGCGATCGCACAAGCACTGATCGGAATCGTCACTAGTAGACCCCCACCCAGCAGTAAAACACCTGCTAAGTTTAGTAGTACCAACGCAAAAGCAAAACCAAGGAAAGAGAACCAATTCTTGGAAATCAGCTTGCGGCTAAACTCCATTCCAACCCAAAAGTTCATCTTCTTTTCGAGTACTAAGGGGAGTGCAAAGATGTAAGCAGCTGCGAGGTAAATACCAGGAACGAGAAGCAGTAATAACCCAATACCAATCACTACGCTAGAAACGAGACTGACCAGGAGAAGCGGCAGGTAGTTATTGAAACCCCTGAAAAAATCACCAAACGTTGTAGCGCGATTTTTCAAAAGTTTAAATGCCACGATTAAAAATCCTGCATTTAAAGGAGCAGAAATGAAGAGGTTGATGAACCCCTCCAGAGTAACGAACTGGCTAACTTTGGCGCTCGCAACATTAATCAAGAAAAACACAAGTGTAAAGCCAGCAAACTCAACAGGATTTTTCTTGAATGTATTCCAGCCGCTGCCAATATACTCGCCAATCTTAACTGTGTAGGCTTCTTGAAGTATGCCTTCAAGCCCCATCGATCTGTAATCTTTCACAATTGTTCTCTCCAAAATACTGTTTGCGTCGAGTTGAAAGTAAGAGGAAATTAAAACTTGCTATTGGATTAAGTTAGGCAATCGCAACCGCATAAACTAACGTAAAATCAACCGTCACGCCATGCTTGGCTGCGACACCATAACAACACGGTCTTTAGCCTGAGATGCCCCCCAGCATGGCAATCAATCCACTGGCAGCAACTACTGTGATCGCGCTCCATTTGATAGGTGGATTGCGATCGAGCCAATCCGTGAAGCTGGGTACGCTCAACTTGCCGAAGTCGCCCTCTACAACGTCGTAACCAGAGAGTGGGCCATATAGGTTGTCAGGTGCATCTGGTGATTTTGGCTCACCGGACAGTTGAGCAGTAAAGCCAACCTGAAGAAATAAGCGATCGACAATTGCCGGGGCAATGCGTTGCAGCATCTCTAATACTCGCCCCATATCACCTACAACAAAGTCGCGAGTAGGATGCTCAGCCACATATAAAATGGCATCGGCAACGGTGCTGGGTTTGTTGTAGGGCGGTAATCCAGCCGGCTCTACGCCCATCTTTGTCCGAATTTTATTGAAGATGGGTGTATTCGTGATAGCGGGCATCACATTCGTGACGCTGATCGGCTGTTTTTGGTGCTGCAATTCAATTCGCAGGGAGTCTAAAAAGCCTGCTATGCCATGCTTGGAAGCTGCATAGGGACTTTGCAAGGGAAACGGCACCCTCGCCGCTAACGAGGAAACATGAATGAGCGCGCCGCCGCCTTGTTTGAGGTGTGGTAAAGCCACCATTGCGCCATAGGCCTGTCCATTCAGGTTCACATCGAGAACTCTTCTAAATTCTTCCGGTGTGACTTGGTCAAACGGTGCAACAACGCTGGTTCCAGAGACATGTACCCAGGTATCAAGTCGTCCGTAAGTGGCAATGGCCTGATCGGCGATCGCTTTCACCTGTTCAAACTCGCTGACATCAGCAATGACGGCGATCGCGTCTCCACCTAGCTCTTTAATCTGATTCACCAACGTTGCCAACCCAGACTCGCTACGAGCAGCAACAACAACTTTTGCGCCTTTTTTAGCAAACCGCAGGGCTGTCTCCCTGCCAATTCCGCTAGAAGCGCCAACGATGGCGACTACTTGCTGATTGATCGGCTTTAATTTCATGGGTTCTACTCCTAAAATTGAATCTCTTTGAATACAGTCCCCAGTACTTGCAGCGAATCATTGCTGATGCTTACACCGGGGTTTATCCCTCTAAGAACGATGTCTCACCTCAACGTCCGGTGTCAGTCCTTGAGGAACGATAGAAGGTCGTTGTTGAGTTGTTCTTTGTGCGTATCGGTTAAACCGTGGGGTGCGCCGGGATAGATTTTCAGGGTGGAATGCTTCACCAGCTTGGCGGCAGCGATCGCAGCGGCTCCAATTGGTACAATCTGGTCATCATCACCGTGGAGGATGAGGGTGGGCACGTCGAACTTTTTCAGATCTTCAGTGAAATCGGTTTCAGAAAAGGCCTTGATGCTGTCGAAAGCGTTCTTGTGTCCTGCCTGCATGCCCTGGAGCCAGAACCAGTCGATCATGCCCTGGGAGACCTTGGCCCCAGGACGATTAAATCCAAAGAAGGGGCCGCTAGCCAGGTCGCGATAGAGCTGCGAGCGATCGACGATGGAGCCCGCCCGCAGACCGTCGAACACCTCGATGGGCAAGCCATCGGGATTGGCCTCTGTTTTCACCATGAGCGGGGGTACCGCTGAGATCAGCGCTGCTTTGGCAACTCGGCTGGTGCCATGGCGGCCAATGTAGCGGGCTACTTCGCCGCCGCCGGTCGAAAAGCCAATCAGCGTGGCATCGGTGAGGTCTAGCGTTTCAATCAGCGTCGCGAGGTCGTCAGCATAGGTATCCATCTCGTTGCCGTTCCAGGGCTGACTTGAGCGTCCATGGCCGCGACGATCATGAGCGATCGCCCGAAACCCGTGGTCTGCTAGAAACAGCATTTGAGCTTCCCAGCTATCAGAATTCAGAGGCCATCCGTGGCTAAAGACAACGGGTTTTCCTGTACCCCAATCTTTGTAGTAAATCTGTGTGCCATCTTGCGTCGTGATCGTGCTCATGGGATTTCTCCTAAATTGGTATGGGTTAGGTTCAAAGGAACGAAGGTGCTGACTCAACAGTTACCTTGTTGTTCTCGGTCTTTAAGCGATTTCAAAGGATCATTGACCCGACATCGGCTACGCTTCTGGCTGGTTCTGCCAATCGTGGTCGCGCAAATAAGATTCAAAGTCGGTCTGTGCAGAAAAATTACGCTTCAACTGGGTTAAATCTGCCCCGTAGCCAACGTTCTCAAACCAGCGATACATAATGGTCAGTTCCTCTCCAATTTGCTGCTCAAACGTCTCAAACGGGATTTGTTGGTATTGGACGGGTTTGCCTAAAACACGGCTGAACGCAGCAGCGACTTCCGGCATGGTCATGTCCACACTGGCAAGTTCAATTTCGCCCTTCATGAAGTCTGCGGGGTGATCGAATACATCAGCGACCATCTCCCCATAATCTTCTTCAGAAAGCTGCTGCAACTTCGTTTCAGGACTCAATGGCTGAAAGAGCGTTCCGGTCTCAACCATCGAGCGCAGCATGTTGTAGTTGTAGAAGAAGAAAACGGGCCGCAGGATTGTGTAAGGCAACTCGCTGGCTCGAATGTATTCTTCGACTTGAAACTTGCTGTCAAAATGCGGAACACCTGTGTTGCGTTCGGCGCTACCCACCGAACTGTAGACGAAATGCTGGATGTTCGCCGCTTTCGCTGCGTCTGCAACCGCTTTGCCCTGACGGATTTCGGTGTCTAAGCCATCTTGAAAGATCTGTAGTGAAAAAACACCGTAGGCACCTTGCAAAGCGCGATCGAGGGAATCGCGATCGTTGAGATCTCCGACCACGAGTTCTGCGCCTGCTTGTTGGAGGGCTTGAGCTGCAGGCTTGTTGGAGTCACGCACCAAGGCGCGAACCTTGAAATTGCCGCGTTGCAAAAGATGACGGGCGATCGCACTGCCCTGATTGCCTGTAGCGCCGGTGACTAAGATAAGCCGTTCTGTATGGGTTGACTGTGTCATAGCTGTTTCCTCACTGTCCTTTGTAGAAGGGGATAGGAAGAGAGCTTGGTGCCCTCTGTTGGTCCTATTGTTCAACGTGGGCCCAATTCAGAACACTCAAGTTCTCTGCGTTAAGCACTGAGATAAGCTGAGGCAGTGCTTCTATACCTAAAGGCAGATATTTGATCAAAGTTGCCCTGGAACACACGCTAAGTATCTGAAACTTGATACCCTCGCAGGGCAACCGCACTCCGCTTAGAAGGTTTACTCCTTTTAACCCTTGGCTGTCTAAACCATGGATAAGACCCAAAAACCCAGACGCAGTAGAGCCCCCTCTGCACGGGCGAGGGGAGTCGTTCTGTCACCCCATGGATGGCAACGGTTTCAAGCGGCAAAGCAGCAGGTAGAGTCGGAGGAAAACTGGGGTAAGCGGCTTACCCAGGAAGATCTGAATGAACGCACTGGGTTATCTCTCAACACCCTGGCCCGTATTCTGAAGCGTGAACTGGGGGTCGATCGCCAGTCGTTAGAAATTCTCTTCCAATCCTTTGGACTGGAATTATTAAAGACCGATCATGTTTCTCCGATCGCATCGGTGGAAGCGTTGTCTAGTCAGCCAGCGAACCCTCAGCAAAACTGGGATAGCGCTGTCGATGCTTCTGTGTTTTATGGTCGTGAAACCGAGCTGGCGCAGCTGTGGCAGTGGATGGTGGTAGACCGCTGCCGCGTGGTTGGACTGCTTGGAATTGGAGGAATTGGCAAAAGCACGATCGCCGTCAAAGCAGCCCTGCAGATGCAGTCTGAATTTGATGTGATCGTGTGGCGATCGCTTGCCAATGCCCCTTCCTTCGATGACCTGCTAACCAGCCTGCTGAAATTTTTGATGCCGCTTCAAGGAGACGATCCTGTCATTCCTACAACGGTGGACGGAAAGTTGTCGAAGGTGATGGAGTATCTGCGATCGCAGCGGTGTCTGTTGATTTTGGATAATGCTGAAACCATTTTGCACAGTGAGCAGGTGGGTCAGTGGAGATCGGGCTATGAGGCTTATGGACAGTTTTTAAGAACGCTGGGAGAAACGCCCCATCAAAGCTGCTGCTTGCTGACTAGTCGCGAAAAGCCACGGGAAATTGCCATGTTGGAGGGCAAACAGAGCGTAGTGCGATCACTTTCTCTCAGCGGACTCACGCCCGATGATGGACGCGCCATTTTTCAGCAAAAAGGAGCGTTTACAGGTTCACAAGCCGAGTGGCACACCTTGGTCAATCACTATGGCGGCAATCCTCTGGCGCTGAAGTTGGTTGCAGCTGCTACGCAAGATTTGTTCGACGGCAGTGTTGCAGAGGTTCTAACCTATCTTGAGCAGGGCGTTTTTGTCTTTGAAGACATCCGCGATCTGCTCGATCGCCAATTCAATCGCCTATTGGCAGAGGAACAGAAAATTCTCTACTGGTTTGCCATTCATCGAGAGCCGGTGGCGATCGCAGAGATTCGTGAAAACATTATCGGTGCAGCCTTACAACAAACCGTTCCCCAACAAGTAAATTCACTGCTCCGGCGGTCGCTGCTCGAAAAAACGGATGGATTATTTTTCTTGCAGCCCGTTGTGATGGAATATGTCACAGAACGGTTGATACAACAGGTCTGTACAGAATTTACAACCCGACAGCTTGATGTATGGCAAAGTCATTCATTGATTCGAGTACAGGCGAAAGACTATATCCGAGAAATGCAACTGCGATTAATTTTGCAGCCTGTAATGGAATGGCTTTTATCGGCTTACCGAAATGTGTCAGAAGTTGAAAATAGAGCAAGGTTACTTCTCGCACAACAACGATCAGAATATGGAGCAGGATATGCGGCCGGGAACTTAATAAATCTGCTGGTGCAGCTCAAAGTAGATTTGCAGGGTTCCGATTTTTCTGAACTCGTAGTGCGGCAAGCCGACCTGCGGCAGATTAATTTGGTAGGGGTCAATTTTCAAAATTCTGATTTAGCAACATCCCTGTTTTCGGAGACCTTGGGGGTGCCAACATCGGTTGATATTAGCCCAGATGGTCAAGTTTTTGCCGTGGGCGATATCAACGGTTTTGTGTATTTGTGGAATGTTGCATCCAATCAACTCATTGCAACATTTGAAGGACATCGCGGTGGAGTTTGGGCTGTTGCATTTAGTCCCGATGGCACGACACTGGCGAGTGGCGGTAATGATGCGACTGTACGGTTGTGGAATGTGCAAAGTGGTCAGTGTTTGTGGATTTCGACAGGGCATACGAGTCGAATTTGGTCTTTAAGCTTTAGCGCTAATCGTCAATGGTTAGCCAGTGGTAGTGATGATCAAACCGCAAGAGTGTGGAATTTACAGGGTGACTGCTTGCACGTTTTGAAAGGACACACCAAAAACGTTTATTCCGTTCACTTCTCACCCAACCATCCAATTCTAGCCAGTGGCAGTAAGGATACCTCGATTCGGATTTGGGATGTTGAGACTGGAAAATGCCTAAATGTGCTGCAAGGGCATTCTTCCGGTATTCGCTGCGTGCGCTACAGCCCGGATGGTCAACGATTGGCAAGTGGCGGCCTTGATGGCTGCATTCAACTATGGATTCATCCGCCTAATTCTAAAACTCATTCATTTAATCCTGAATTATCGCTGCGGGGGCATACCAATTGGGTTCGGAACATTGTATTTAGTCCAAAGAGCGACACTTTAGACTGGGTTCGGAATATTGTATTTAGTCCAGAGAGCGACACTTTAGTAAGCAGCAGTGATGATGGCACCCTTCGGCTTTGGAATGTCCAAGACGGATACTGTACGAATATTCTGGGCGAACAGACGGTATCTGCTCTGGCGCTTGCTATCAGTGCCGATGGTCAGGTCTTGATCAGCGCCAACCAGGATCGAACCGTGCGGCTGTGGCAGATGCCGAGTGGGCAAAGCCTCAAAACGTTAAGCGGTTATACCTATGGAGAACACGCCTTAATTTTTAGTCCTGTCACAGTTACAGCAGCTCAGAATCAGAATGATTTTGCCTCAGCGGGAACTGGATCACCGAATCAACTGCTTGCCAGTAGTAGTAGTCAAACGGGAACGATTCATTTATGGCAATGGCAGGTTGATAGAGAACTACTCAGTTCGCCTCCCTACAAAACCCTGTACAGAGAAAACAGCCTAATTTCAAATTTAAGCTTTAGCCCGGATGGTCAAACCATCGCCACCAACGGGGAAGATGGCTCCATTTTTGTATGGGATGTGCAAACAGGACAGGGCGATCGCTGGATTGCTCATGATGCTCCTGTGTTAGCGGTGCTGTTTAACCCCGTTGGGCAAACCCTGGCAAGCAGCAGCCGTGACCGAACAGTACGTCTGTGGGATGTGCAAACTCACCAATGCTTACACGTGCTACAGGGTCATCAGAGCAGCATGCGGGCGATCGCCTTTGATCCCCGAGGTCGAACTCTAGCAAGTGGCAGCTATGACCAAACGATTCGGCTATGGGACGTGCAGACCGGGGAGTGCCTACGGGTGATAGAAGGACACAAGGGCGGGGTTTACGCGCTAGCCTTTCATCCAACCGAGCCGATTCTAGTAAGCGGCAGCTTTGACCAGACGGTTCGATTGTGGGATGTGCAAAGCGGAGCCTGTCTAAGGACATTACAGGGGCATACCAGCATCGCGTTTACCATTGCTATTAGCCCTGATGGTCAAACTATTGCCAGTGGCAGTGATGACCAAACCGTTCGCCTCTGGAATTTGAAGACGGGGGAATGCCTTCATGTGATGGGTGGGCAAGCCAGTTGGATTGCATCGGTTGTCTTCAGCCCCGACGGTCAAATTCTATTAAGTGGGAGCTTCGATCGCACGATGAAACTGTGGGATGTTGCTACAGGGCGCTGTATCAAAACGGTGAAAGGCGATCGCCTTTATGAAGGTATGAATATTCAAGGTGCAAAGGGGTTGACGACTGCTCAACAATCGATATTAAAAGCATTAGGAGCAATTTAATTTCGCGGTGAAGCGGTTGTTTACGGTACTACCGTTTTGACAGTATGGTGCTTTTCTACCCTGCGGTTGCAGCATGTTCTATGAGTTTGGTAACAGCATCTCGATGAGAAACCATCACAACTTAGTTTCTAAAGGATGTGCCTCAAGTTCTCTATAGGACGTAATGCTGCCACCGAGAACTTGAAGCATTCATTCGCGATTCTTCCTTTACCCTACTGCGTGCCTTTATCTGTAATCCGTAGATTCAGCCAGTGCACGCCATTGTGTTGTTTCTTGCTCAACGTAGGCGTTTTTCTGGGCAATGGCTCGAAGGGTGTCGGTCCCGAGCGGCAACCGTAGGGGTGGCGTATCAGCATTGGCGAGCTGCAGCATCGCTTGGGCTAGCTTGGTGGGGTCTCCCGGTTGTTGATAGCTCAGCTCAGAGGCGATTTTACGAACTTTACCAACCGTCTCCGCGTAATCCGGAATCTCTGCTGTGCGCTGGAGCGAGCTGCCATCAAGGAAATTGGTCCGGAAGTATCCCGGCTCGACTACAGTGGCATGGATGCCCAGAGGCGCTAATTCATCATGCAGCGCTTCGGTAATGCCTTCAACCGCAAACTTGGTTGAGGAGTAGACGCCCCACCCCGGAGTAGAGCGGTAGCCCCCAATCGACGAGAGGTTAATAATGTGTCCAGAGCGGCGCTGACGCATACTGGGCAATACCGCACGGGTCATATTCAACAGCCCGAAGACGTTAGTGCGATAGACCCGCTCAACTTCTTGAGCACTGGTTTCTTCGACGCCGCCGAGGATACCGAATCCGGCATTGTTGACTAACACATCGATTTGCCCAAAGCGATCGAGCGCTGCTGCCACGGCCGCTTGCACCTGAGCCTCGTCAGTCACATCCAGGCTAAGGGTCAACACATTCGGATTTGACTCAAATTGTTGTAAATCAGTCTTTTTACGAGAAGTTGCAATGAGTTGATCTCCTGCTGCCAAAACGGCTTTCGCGATTTCGGCTCCAATTCCCCGAGAAGCACCGGTAACCAACCAAGTTTTCTGAGTCATTTTTCTATCTCCTTTATTGCCTTATCCTTTCATTGCCTTTCTGGCATGAATTCATAATAGGGCTTGGGCAAAAGGGTCTAAATACATAAACTTTGCAAGTTCTTGCCTAATTTTCTCAGCCAGCAAGGTGGTGCTCAAAAATTTTCTCTATAATAGGTACAGCAAAACGATGAGAGGAATGTCTCACGATACGCCGTTAAGCATTGACGAGGACTGGGTATGGCAGATGAAGCCCTAAAGCGCAAGACGACGATTGATGCTTGTCAAGCACTAGCGGAATTAGTGAACCGCCACACGGATGGCAAAGGAAACGGTACCCATGCAACGGCGATCCCGCAGTTAGAATTCATGCGGGAATCTACAGCTTCTACTGCACTTCGCGCGGTGTATGAACCAACGCTTTGCATTATTGTTCAGGGTCAAAAAGAAACCCTACTAGGTCAAGAAACTTATCACTATGGTGCGGCTCAATATCTTGTAGTCACAGTCGATCTGCCGCTGAGTGGATATATTGTCGAAGCGACACCGGATAAGCCGTATCTCTGCTTTAAGTTAAGCCTGGATGCGACCCAGCTTTGGGAGATTATCGACCAACTTCAGCGCAGTCCAGATAAGAAAGAAAGTTCAGTGAGAGGCTTATTCGTGAGCGATGTAAATGCCCCGTTGATTGAATGTGCCACCCGCCTCGCACGACTGCTGGATACGCCCGAGGATATTCCATTCCTGGCACCGATGATGATTCGCGAACTCTACTATCGTCTTTTGATGAGCGAGCAGAACGAAGCGGTTTGGCAGATTGCGACCTCCGGCAGCCATATGCAGCGCATTGCAGCGGTGATTAACCAGATCAAAGCTGAGTTTACAAAACCATTGAGCATGGATGATTTGGCAAAGCAAGCGAGGATGTCTTCTGCAACATTTCATCGGCACTTTAAGGCAGTGACCTCGATGAGTCCGTTGCAATATCAGAAGCAGTTGAGGCTATTGGAAGCCCGGCGGTTGATGCTGACTGAGAATGCGGATGCAACCCAGGCGGCGTATCAAGTGGGTTACGAGAGTCCTTCTCAGTTCAGTCGCGAATACTCCCGCATGTTTGGCACGCCACCGATGAAGGATGTTGAGCGGTTACGAGTTGCCTGAGGATTGGTGGAGCTGCAAAGTCTTTTACAACCGCTGATCAAGAACGTTACCACCTCTATGATTGCCGAAAATGAGTTAGTTTAGCAGTTTATCTAATCCCGACCTTGGTGGAATAAGCGTTTGAATATACTACACCCGATCGCTCAAGGGTTATTTTCGGCAATGTTGCTCATTTCGGGACTGATGTAGCGGTAGTAGGTCGGACGACTAATTCCAAGATGTTCACAAATTGACGTGACCGATCGCTTCGGGTCTGCTGCCAGCGATCGTCTAATCTCAATCTCTTATGCAGTCAACTTTTGCTGTCGTCCCCCTTTCCTGCCTCTGGCTCTTGCCGCTTGTAGCCCTGCTTGAGTTCGTTCCCGAATTAAATTCCGCTCAAACTCCGCCAGCGCCCCAAACATATGAAAACACCGTTTCATGAGGAACGGGAGGGATTGGCTCAAACGCGAGGGACATGGCAATTCACCCTGAGCAATATAAAGATTTGCTTCTAAAATAGCTGATGTGATCCCAATTGAGGTTCGCCAACAGTATCCGGCCCTTTGTTTTACACTCCCAACTGTCATATCACTCCTCAGTACTTCGTCAACGAAATCAAGAGCAGAGAAGGCGATTACGTTATCAAAATAGGTCAATTGAAAGCTATTTCTTCTTATTCTTCTTATCTTTTTTCTTGCTTTTTCCATCATCAGAATGATCAAGCTGTAGTTTTTCAGTTACAGCTTGTTTATTACAAGTTGTAATAGTGGTAGAGAAAAATAAAATCAGGATGAAATTTATGGTCTTTCAAAAGGTATAAATCTTAGTTCGTCTGTGAGAGGACATGCGCTTTACGTCATCTATGACAAGCAATCCACAAATTGAACTTAATTTGTTTTCAAGGCGGACTAGCCAAAGTTGCTATTACCCTCTTGACTCTCCAGTGGGCTAGACACTGGAACATGGAGTCATAGCGAATTCAGAGGTTCCAATCATGACTTTTCAACTCACGGTTCTCAACATGGCTTGCTCAGCTTGCAGCGACACAATTACTCAAACCGTGAAGGCGATCGACCCTGCTGCTACGGTTCAAGCTGACACCAAAACTAAACAGGTCAATATTGAAACACAAGCCACCGAGACAGCTATTAAACAAGCTATCACCGCTGCTGGCTATACCGTCGCATAGGAGGTTTACATGGAAAACGCAACCTTAAAACTGAGAGGGATGAGTTGTGCCTCCTGTGCCAACAACATTGAGGAAGCAATTCGTTCTGTTCCTGGGGTTGAAGCGTGCAATGTCAATTTTGGAGCGGAACAGGCAGCCGTCTCCTACGATCCAAGCAAAACAGATGTTGCTGCAATCCAGGAAGCGGTTGATGAAGCAGGTTATTCGGCTCTCCCCATCCAAGATGATGTGCTTGCTCCTGAAGATGATGCTGAACGGCGTGAACGCCAAGCGGAAAACCAAAAGCTAACCCGTCGAGTCTGGGTTAGCGGTGTGATCAGTGCGGTCTTGGTGATTGGTTCGCTGCCTGCCATGACGGGCTTACCAATTCCCTTCATCCCCATGTGGCTGCACGATCCCTGGTTCCAGCTTGTGCTAACGGCTCCAGTCCTATTTTGGGCAGGCAGTGGGTTCTTTATCAATGCCTGGAAAGCATTGAAACGACATACTGCCACGATGGATACTCTGGTTGCCGTTGGTACAGGCACTGCCTATCTATATTCCCTATTTCCCACTTTCAATCCCCAGTGGTTCATTACTCAGGCACTTCGACCTAATGTGTACTTTGAAGCGGCTGCGGTCATCATTGCTTTGCTCCTGCTCGGACGATTGCTAGAGAACCGGGCAAAAGGACAAACCTCAGAAGCGATTCGGAAGCTCATGGGATTACAGGCGAAGACCGCACGAGTGATTCGCAATGGTCGAGAAGTGGATGTTCCGATCGCTGAAGTAGTTCTCGGAGATATCGTCCTTGTTCGCCCTGGTGAAAAAATTCCGGTCGATGGCGAAATTGTAGAAGGTTCCTCCACGATCGATGAGGCAATGGTGACGGGTGAGAGCCTACCTGTGAAGAAGCATCCTGGCGATGAAGTGATCGGAGCCACCATCAATAGGACGGGAAGCTTTCAGTTCCGGGCAACACGAGTGGGCAAAGATACGTTTCTCGCCCAAATCGTCAAACTCGTTCAGCAAGCGCAAGGTTCAAAAGCCCCCATTCAACGCCTTGCTGACCAGGTCACGGGATGGTTTGTGCCTGCGGTGATTGCGATCGCCATTCTCACCTTCATTCTCTGGTTCAATATTATGGGCAACGTGACAATGGCGTTGATTACAACCGTTGGTGTACTGATCATTGCTTGTCCTTGTGCCCTCGGTCTTGCTACACCCACCTCAATTATGGTTGGCACGGGCAAAGGGGCGGAAAATGGCATTCTGATCAAAGGGGCGGAAAGCCTTGAGTTAGCACACAAGCTGCAAACAATCGTTCTGGATAAAACAGGCACGATTACTCAAGGCAAACCTACTACCACAGATTACGTCACGGTTAATGGTACAGCCAACAGTAATGAACTTAAGTTGTTGCAATTAGCTGCATCAGTTGAACGAAACTCTGAACATCCTCTAGCAGAAGCTGTGGTGCAATATGCTCAATCTCAAGGGGTTGAGGTAGCAGACGTACAAGAGTTTGAAGCAATTGCCGGAAGTGGCGTACAGGGCTATGTTTCTGACCGTTGGATTCAAATTGGTACTCACCGTTGGATGAATGAGTTAGGAGTTGATACCAGCGCATTGCAGCAACAGTGGGATAAGTTGGAATATCTAGGCAAGACGGTGATCTGGATTGCGGTGGATGGAAAAGTTGAAGGCATTATGGGCATTGCCGATGCAGTCAAACCCTCCTCTGTGACTGCGATTCGCACCCTGCAAAAAATGGGCTTAGAGGTAGTGATGCTCACGGGTGACAACCAGCGGACTGCGAATGTCATTGCCCGTGAGGTCGGAATCCAACGAGTCTTTGCCGAAGTTCGTCCGGATCAAAAAGCAGCAACCGTTGAAACGATTCAGTCTGAAGGCAAGATAGTTGCAATGGTAGGGGATGGCATTAATGATGCCCCTGCTCTGGCTCAAGCCGATGTGGGAATTGCGATCGGAACTGGAACGGATGTGGCGATCGCAGCTAGTGACATCACGCTTATCTCTGGTGACTTACAAGGCATCCTGACTGCAATTCAATTAAGCCGTGCCACGATTCGCAACATCAAACAAAACCTGTTCTTCGCCTTCATTTACAACGTGGCTGGCATCCCGATCGCCGCAGGGATTCTTTACCCAGTTTTTGGTTGGTTACTCAGTCCAATTATTGCGGGTGCAGCAATGGCATTTAGTTCAGTGTCTGTCGTAACGAATGCTTTGCGATTGCGGAACTTCAAACCCGTTGGAAACCGATAGGTGACGATCGGTAATCGGCGAGAAATTCAACGATTGCCAGTTACCGATCACTAACCTCCAACTACGCAACTCAGGAGATAACCATGCTCAAACACATCACATTCTTCAGCACATTAGCAGGCTTTGGTTTTTTATTAGGCGTTCTTTCAGGAACGATCGTAGAAGCAATTTAGGAGGTATTCAAATGATTAAGCAATCAGCAATTTTGGGCGGTATTGCAACTCTGAGCGTGGTACTGGGAACAACCTCTGGTGCAGCTATCGCCCAAATGTCTCACGAAGAGATGCAGACTAGAGAACAGCTTGGAGAGTTTCAACGCATTGACCAACCGCTGTGGGTGAAAGGAACTGTGACTGCCGGGGGGTTAGGGTTAATTGGGTTAGAACTTTGGTGGTTTCTGCTAAGCAAGCCAAAATCGCGTAAAGCCGCGACCCAAGGTGGCGTTCAGGAAATTACCGTTACTGTTGATGGTGGTTACGAACCGAGCCAAATTGTTGTGCAAGCAGGACAACCTGTACGATTAAACTTCGATCGCAAAGATCCCAGCAGTTGCTTAGAGGAAGTCCGACTCCCTGATTTCCGAATCGCTCAAGATCTACCACTCAATCAGGTGACAGCGATCGAATTCACGCCTGACAAACCCGGTAGATACGAGTTCACTTGTGGCATGAATATGTTCCGAGGTGTGGTGGAAGTACAGTCTAGAGAGCCAGTTGCTGCTGCCCCAATTACCTCGGTTTCTACACTAACTCATCACCCTGAAAGCTCAGCAGATTCTACATCTAGTGTTGCAGCTACTCTAACTCCAGCAGGCGTTCAAGAGGCTAAAGTTACTGTTGCTAGGGGTTATCAACCCAAGCGAGTCATCGTTGAAGCGGGACATCCTGTTCGTTTGCAATTCGATCGCCAAAATTCCAGCAGTTGCTATGACCAGTTGTTAATTCCAGATTTTGCGATCGCCGTTGACTTTGAGCCTGAAACCACGACGGTTGAGTTTATACCGGAGCAACCTGGCGAATATGAGTTTATGTGTGGCATGAAGATGAATCGCGGGGTGATTGAAGTTCATGCGCCTCAACACTCTAATCCTGAGAAGGCAGTCGCTTAAGTTTGGCACAAACAAGCAGAAAGTAAGAGTGTGTCACCTGCTATTCGTGTCAAATACCAACAAAAACTGACGCAACAATTTCGTCAACATTTGAGCCTCCATCTTCGTAAACTGCTCTAGAAATTGTTTTTCTCGTCCAAACAGAACAGGCATGACGGTATCCGTCAGTTCAATTCCTTTGGAAGTCAGTTGCACACTGACACTGCGCCGATCTTCTGGATCACGAATGCGAACGACAACCCCATCTTGTTCTAGGCGATCGATTCGGTTAGTCATCGCCCCTGATGAAAGCATCAGCAGTTCATAGAGATCGGTTGGTTTGAGTTGATAGGGTGGTCCCTGTCGTCTCAGCGTCGCCAACATATCAAACGACCAGACGTTTAACCCATATTCCGCCAGGACGGATTCTCGGTGCTTTTCCAGTAAACGAGCAATCCGCATGACTCGCCCTGTCACTGCAAGAGCAGAGACATCTAGCTGCGGAGACTCGCGTTGCCATTGCTCCAAAATATCATCAATGCGATCGTGTTTCATGAGGTTACTATATCTTGATATCGAGATTCTTGACTTTTATCTTTACCTCAATTATCTTGATATCAAGATAAAAAATGAGTTCCAAATCTTCTGCTCGTTAACGCTCTAGATTTCAGGATCTCCCTCGCTGCAATTCACTCACCCCCTGTTTCAGTTATGAGCTTCTTACCGCTGTTGCGATCGCGGAGCCTCTGGTTTCGCTGTCAAATTTGCCTGTATCTTTTGTTGTCGCTGTTAAGTGGCGTTTTGCTACCGATTCAAGCCAGCATGAATGCACAGTTAGCGCGATCGCTGACTTCTGCTCCTTTGGCTGCTAGCGTTTCTTACCTGGTTGGCTTCTTGGCATTAGCTATTTTGCTGCTCACGCAACGGTTTGATCATCCTGATTGGTTTGCGTTACCGAAAGCACCTCATTGGAGTTTGGCTGGAGGTGTTTTCGGGGCCTGGTACATTGCCTCCAGTGCTTATTTCATCTCTACGCTAGGCACAACATTAACGCTGGGATTTGTTGTGTTTGGACAGGCGATCGCAGGCATTATTGCCGATCATTCTGGTTGGTCGGGACTACCTCGGCATCGCCTAACTCGCTATCGTCGCGTTGCAGTTGGTCTGTTAATGGTCGCGATTTTCTTTTTGGCGCAGTAATTCATTCCTTGTGCATTATGGATATTTTGTTAGCAATCGTTGGTGCAGGTTCAGCGGGTAGTTTTTTAGCGATCGGGTCGGCTGCGAATGCTCGCCTAAAGCAAACGTTACACTCTCCGATTGCTGCTACTGCAATTAACTTTCTAGTTGGGTTCAGCATCTTAACGCTCTTGATTGCATCAGGACTTTTCAAATTGCCCAATCTGCAACAGTTCGCTAACGTTCCCTGGTGGGCGTTTTTAGGTGGATTGCTAGGCGCTACGTTTGTCAGCTTAAGTACATTAACCGTCCCAAAACTCGGCTTAACGACAGCAACCTTAGCGGTGGTCTGTAGTCAAATGATTATGTCTCTTGTCATTGATCAGTTTGGTTGGTTTGGTGTTCCAACTCATCCGCTCAATTTCTCTAGAGTCTTTGCCATTGCTTTGTTGATTATAGCGATCGCTCTAACTCAGCTCGATCGTCAGCATTCTAATTAGATCCGATTCACACCATTTTTGTACTTAGTCAACCTTATCGAAGAATTGCCATGCAACTGTTAGAAATTCAGTCTAGTGTTCGTCAAGAGCGATCTGTTTCTCGTACTCTTCTTTCCAAGTTCATTTACCAGTGGCAGTCTTTTCATCCTGAAGCTCAGCACCAACTGCGAGATTTAGGACAACAACCGCCTGCTCTGATCACCTCTGACTGGGTTGCAGCCAATCTGACCCCATTGCCAGACCAAACGGAAGAGACAAAGGCATTGTTGGTAGAATCAGATACCTTGATTGCTGAACTGTTTGAAGCCGATTGCATTGTGCTTGGGGTTCCCATGTATAACTTCGGAATTCCTGCAAATCTAAAAGCCTACTTTGACAATATTATTCGCGTGGGTCGTACCGTGGAGTACAACCGTGACACCGCAACCTTTAATGGTTTACTAACCGGAAAGAAAGCTCTCATTATCAGTTCTCGTACTGGCAGCTACGCTCCCGGAACGCCAGCAGGCGCAATGGATTTTTGTGTGCCCTACCTACAGTTCATCTTGAATTTTTTGGGCATTCAGGATGTGGAATACGTCGAAGTTCCCTATCAAGGAATGGGGGGCGAGATGCAGCAACAAGCAACTGAGACAGCGATCGCTCGTTTGATGGAGTTAGCCAAGACTTGGTAATGGATAGCCCAAACCGTTTTCAGGAGTGAGCCAATGAACAACCTGCTTTTTCAAACTCAACCATGGCAGCCTGCTTTGCATCTACAAGGCGATCGCAGAATTCTCGCAATGCTGTTAGTTCAGCTAGAAGAAATAGAAGAACAAAGCGATAGTTTGGAACAGGTTCGTACAGCCTTGCTGGATAGAATCACCAGTATTCAGGAAAGTCAGTGATGAAAATTTTTGGCAACCCTAAACAATCATACATATACACTGGAGGTATTCCATGCAATGGCTCAATGAACCGACTGAATGGTTCCATTCAAGTAATAGGCTGATCGTTAAAACCTCTCCCAAAACGGACTTTTGGCGTACAACTCACTATGGCTTCATTCGCGACTCAGGTCACTTTTACTTCGATACCTTTAGCACTGATTTTGTAATGGAGGTTGGCATTCATGGGAACTACAAAAATCTCTATGATCAGGCTGGAATCATGCTCCGGGTTGACGAAAAACATTGGATAAAAACTGGTATTGAGTTTGTCGATGAAGTGCAAAATCTGAGCGCTGTCGTTACCCACGGCTATTCCGACTGGTCTATGATTCCGCTACTCAACCCGCCCGAAGTCCTACACCTGCGAGTCGAACGTCGCCGGGAAGCCATTCACATCTCTTACCGAGATGACACTTTAGAATATAGACTGTTTAGGTTGACCTATCTACCCAGCGATAAGATTCAAGCGGGCATCATGTGCGCTTCCCCCGATGGCGATGGTTTTGAAGCTTCTTTTGAGGGCTTTCCATAATAGCAAAGTGTGTTCAAGCGTCCAACATGGGGGAACAAGCAGCAACCTGAAGTTAAGAGAGGCATCGAACGCTAGAGCAAAACGAGAACTAGGGTTTCAACCGCGATCGCTCCAATGGCTTTCTGCTGCTGTTCTTCCTCATTAAAATCCTTGAACAGATTAGCATCAATAGAGCTTGACTCTCTAGCTAGCTGGAGAGTTTAGGATAAAACTATTGCATTGGTGAGGTTGTCATGTTAGCTCAAGAAACCTTGAAACGAATTGGTTTAGTAGCGAAAGAGGGTGGGCTGCCGATCAAAACCATTCGCTATTACGACGAGTTGGGATTGCTCAAGACGTTTGGCAGAACAGAGGGCAACTACCGATTATTCAACTCAGATGTATTTGGTCGTTTACGGTTTATCAAGCGCGCCCAGGGGTTAGGTTTAAGCCTGTTAGAGATTAAAGAGTTTCTAGAGGTGCATGATCAAGGGGATTTACCGTGTGATCAGATCAAAGTAAAATTAGAAGACAAGCTTTCCCAGATCGAGCAGCAGATTCAACAATTACAGATTCTCAAACAGGAATTAAATGGGCTTCTATCCAATTGGGAGGCCCTGCCCGAACATCCTGAAGAAACAATTTGTCCGATTATTGAACGAGTTTAGAATAGACCCTTACTTCTGATAAAAGTACCAGTCCACGAGGTTTTTCATAGAACCCATGGACTGTTTTCTGTTGAATTTGAATTGTGGTTGATAAGCAAGCTTGATTCAGCAGTCAGGAAATTCTTGACTGGGGGCTTGACTCTCCAGCCAGCTAGAGATTCTAGGATAACGACAAGAGTAAAAAGCGGTGAGTGCAACATTATCAACACGACTCAACAGTTTCCATTGTCATTTATTAAAGAGAATCTTTACTCTCTATTACTCCTCACAATATTCCTTTTATCAAATTACAGCTGGAGTCAAGAATGAATCGCATAGCAACTGCGATCGCTATCGTCGCGACTTTATCAATTGTTCAAGGTTGTACACAACTCGCTCAAGTCAAGGAGGAACCTACTATGACAACGACAACTCACCCAAATGCGGCTCACGCAGAAGAAACGAATCACAGCTATTCCACAACTTACACCGCAAGTCATGGTGAGCATGGCGATGGTCATGCAAACACTTCTGCATCAACTCAAGCAAAACTTACAACAACTGGTGTAATTACTCCTAATATTCCCACCATCCTTCAGATTAATGTACAGGATGAGAACGGAGAAGCGATTGCTCAATTTGACCAGTTTCAAGAGAAGATGATGCACTTGATCGCTGTCAGCGACGATCTGCAAGTCTTTCAGCATCTTCATCCTGTGTACAAAGGTAATGGACAATTTGAGGTTGAAGCACAGTTTCCTCAGTCCGGCGGCTACACACTGTTCAGCGATTACCAACCTACAGGACAGCCAGAACAGGTTTCTGTATTAAAAACCCGTGTTGCTGGAGACGATACTTCTGTTGCTCAAGTCAATTGGAGCCGTACCAAAACCTTTAATGAAACTATTGTTGGTTTTGCTTCAACTCAAGCAACGCTCCGAGCAGGGGAAGAGGTTGTTCTACGGTTTCACCTGCAAGATGCAACTAGTCATCAACCCATCACTGATTTACAACCTTATCTCGGTGAAAAGGGGCATCTAGTGATTCTGCGTCAGTCTCCTGCATTAACGCGAGAAAACTACATTCATGCTCATGCCGTGCAGAATACACCAGCAAACCAAATTCACTTTGCCACTCAATTTCCTCAGCCCGGAAGGTACAAACTGTGGGGACAGTTTAACCGTAATGGCGAAATTATTACGGCTGATTTTTGGGTAGAGGTTATTTAGTAGAACCCAAAAAGCTGATTGTCTCCTTGGCACCGTAGCCTAGCCACTAGCAGGAAATGGTTTGGGCTGAAATTTCATCCTGATTTTATACTTACCTGCAATACTGCTTCTCAACTTTTGTTCAGTTCTAGACTTGCCCCGTTATCCTTGCCCAAGAATTGCCGATGGCTCTCACTCTCAAACGTTTTAGAACACTACCCCTTATTCCTTGGGTCTTGCGCCAGCAACATTGGACGCTCCGGCAACGCTGTGTATTCTCTGCCTTTCCGGTCTGCCGTAAAAATTCATCGATCTGCCAATGGCGTAAGTCAGGCGGTTCCAATCGCCGGGGTTCCTCCTTCTTTCCACCCTCGATGGGTACGATCACGATCGGCAGAACAGGGCTAGTGGGGAAGTCAGGCATGGTCGATCGTCTAGTTGAGTGGATTTCAGGTAGAGATAAATACGCTTTTTGGGTTCTTACGCACTTTGGGTAAATTGCAATGTGGATGCACGTTGAAACCTCGAAGCTTTGTTGTGAAACCAGCGATCGCCCCTGCTTTTTACCAAAAATGAGTAAGAGCCGTTCTGATTTGAAACTCGACGCATGCTCTGAAGTTTGGGCAATCTCCACGAGGTTAGAAGGAGCGATCTGCCTTTGGCGGCTGCGCGGAGCGGTCGCCCCTGCTTGCAAACTGGAAAATTCTGAGAGCTTTTATAGCGAAACATCACAATTTGAGCTTTTTGTTAATAAACATTGCAGCAACTTGATCCCTTTGTTAGCGTGTGCAAGTCGAATGATCACTGGTTGATTCTTGCATCTAGGAGTTATGTCTTATGTTACATCCTGGACTCTAACCCCATTCCCTGAATCCCAGAAGTACACTGTGGAACGACAAGGCAGTATAGATGTGAATCGATCTAGCTCGCCGTAGCTCAATTTTCCGTAAAGACTTCCTCAGCTTTTTTACACCCTCTATTCGTTCAGCAAAGGCTGAGGACTCCCTAAATCTCAGCGTCGGAGGCTTTCACATGAATATTCAAGGAAAGACCGTTCTTGTTACGGGCGCTTCTCGTGGCATTGGACGTGAGATCGCCCTAGAGTTTGCCAAACAAGGCGCACAGCGAATCATTTTAGTGGCAAGGACTCATTCACGCCTAATTGAAGTCGCAGCAGAAATCGCAGATCTCGGTGCCGAAGCTGTTCCGCTCGCGTTGGATTTAACGCAGCCTGTTGAGGTGAGCATCAAGATCGCTCAAACTTGGCGAGATTATGGACCCGTTCATCTGCTTGTCAACTGTGCTGGAGTTGCTTATCAAGCCCCCTTTTTGCAGTCTCAACTGCCGCATATTCAAGAAGAGATGGCAATTAACTTGATGGGGATGTACACGATGACTCGACTGATTGCCCGACGGATGGCTGTGCAGCGCCAAGGAACGATCGTCAATGTGTCCAGCCTGATGGGGAAGATTGCCGCTCCAACGATGGCAACCTACTCGGCAACGAAGTTTGCAATTTTGGGGTTTACTCAAGCTCTGCGGAGTGAGCTATCGGCTCACAATATCCGGGTGATTGCCCTTCTGCCTTCTCTAACGGATACGGACATGGTAAAGAACTTTCAGTGGTTTCGATGGGTAGTGCCGACCACTCCCCAAAAAGTGGCTCACTCCCTTGTGGTGGGACTGCAAAAGGACTCGACAGAGATTGTGGTGGGATGGCAAAGCCATCTTGTCGTGTGGGGAAACCGTTTTGCTCCTTGTCTAATGGAGAAGATTTCAAAGTTAGCGGCTCCCTTGTCTGAAGAGCGTCACCTCGAAAGGCTCAGAGAAGTTGGAGCTAACTCACGCTAGAGTAGTCTGCTAAAACAGGGGCTAGCGAGGAGTGAGACTAGCCCCCAAAAACAAGCAGCTTGATCCACATCATCTGCGATCGCTATAACTTATGAATTATTCGGCAGTAGGGATGAGTAGAAGGTTATTCGCTGTCCCCTAGCTCCTCAACTTCTACGTTGATGCCGTCCTCAATCTCCACATTCAAAATATTGAGCTGCGTCTCTAACTCCTCGATCGTCGGCAGCTCCCCTTGCAGCGTCTCTGGCAGCACGTCTCGCAGCAGGTAGGTTGAAACCCCGATCGGTTTATTTACGTCGCGCAGGGCATACTCCACGATCGTCTTGTCCTGGGTCTTGCAGAGGATGATCCCGATTGTCGGGTTGTCCTGGGGGCTACGAAGGATTTCATCGATCGCACTCACATAGAAATTCATCTTGCCGCTGAACTCTGGCGTAAACTCAACAGTCTTTAGGTCAACAACCACAAAGCAATGCAGCCGGAAGTGATAGAACAAGAGATCGATCCTAAAGTCCTTGCCACTGACTTGGATCGGAAACTGACTGCCGATGAACGCAAATCCCATCCCCAACTCCAGCAGGAATTCGCGGATGTGTGACACCAGGGCATTTTCGAGATCCCGCTCCTGCGCCTGCTTACCCAGGTTGAGAAAGTCGAAGTTATACGGGTCGCGCAAGACCTGCTGCGCCAGGTCTGACTGAGACTGAGACAGAGTTGCCTTGAAATTGGTTAATGCCTCGCCCTGGTGCTGGTAGCTGCCGCGATCGATCTGATGGATCAATGTAGCCCGGCTCCACCCCCTTTTAATAGTTTGTTCGACGTACCACATCCGCGCGTCTGGGTCTTTAACCCTATCGAGTAGGGTGCAGTTATGGAACCAGGGAATTTGTCCAGCAGATTGCTGGACTATTTGCTCATCTGGGTAAGCCTCAGCGAATGCCCTCATATACAGAAGGTTGGTGCGAGATAGACCCTTCATTTCTGGGAATGCCGCCTTTAAGTCCTTCGCCAACTTAGTAATGACCTTCGCACCCCAGCCCTGCTGCTGCTGACGGACCAAAATCTCGCGTCCAATGTGCCAGTAAAGTAGCACTAATTCTCGATTCACCGATACAGCAGCACGTACCTGAGCCGATCGTATCCGCTCCTTTAAGTCCCGCAGGAAGCGTTCGTATTCACTTCCACCCTTGAAAAGTTCAGCCATTGCCTAAAGTAGTAATCCATTCAGTACCAAACCTTCATCCGCACAAGGGAAACCCTACGCCTCGCGCTGCTGCTGTCGCTCTTGCAGTGTAGTAATGAGGCTGGCACGATCGCTGAGAGCTTGGGTCAAAATCCGGGCGATCGCCTCTTCGACAATCACTTCTTTATAGGGAGCGTTCGCCTTCCCCAGTTCAAGCTGAAGCTGAAGGTGAAAGGTATCTAGCTGTTGAAGAACAGCATCGCTAATCTGGAATGTTGCCTTGCGAATGGTTGGCTTGCTAGCTGGTTGACTTGTTGGCTGGTTAACTTCTTTAGGATCAGGTGCAGGAATAGGAGCAGATGGTTCCTCTGGCTTTACAGCAACCTGACTGGATGACTTTACAGCTTTCTGACTTGTTGATTGGTTAACTTCTTCGGCAATCGGCTTCTCAACTTCCTGAATTTTTGACTTGTTGACTTGATGACTTGTAGGGTTCTCAACTTCCTGACTTACTAGCTTGCTTTCTTGCTGACCAACACCGCTAGCATCTACCTGACTTTCTGGCTGGTTAACAAGTTGACTTGTCTTCTTGCTATGTCGTTCAAACCCTGCCAACACTCGATCGGTTGGCGAAAGCGGGTCGTTATCGCTTAACCTTGCTCTTCTTTGCGCCATTGCTCTGAACTTCCATGATTGTGTTAGCGATCGTCTGGTAAGGTTTCACCAGTTTGGAATCATCGGCGTAGGTATGAATTGGCTCCCCAGCAACATTGGATTCTGGGAACTTAACAGACTTGGGAACTGGGTCGAATATAGGAATGTCCTTCAGTCGACCCTTGAGTGAAGTCAGCACATCCTGAGTCATGATGGTATTCCGCTCCGCCATCGTCGGCAGGACTCCCAGGATCTTTAGGTCTGGGTTAAGTCGCTTTTGGACACTTTGAATCGTTTCCAACAGAGCAGCCAAACCTTTGAGGGCAAAAAACTGACACTGCACTGGAATTAAAACAGCGTCCGCTGCTGCTAGAGCATTGACCGTCAGTAGCCCTAAGCTCGGTGGGCAGTCAATCAGGATATGGTCAAACTGACTCTCGATCGGCTCCAGCACTTCCTTCAGCAAAAAGAAGTTTCCGATCTTAGACATCAGCTCTGGCTCAGCACTGGCAAGGGAAATATCAGAGGGAAGTAGAGTCAAGCCCGATCGTGTAGGAACTAGCACTTCCTTTGCAGAAGAACGTTCTGTAATCACGTTGTAGGTGGTGAGCTGACCTTCTGTCACTTCAACCCCCAGCCCGGTTGTCAGGTTCCCTTGTGGGTCAAAGTCGATCGCGAGGCAAGAGCAGCTTTTAATCAGCACTCCCCCTAGGCAAATCACAGAAGTCGTCTTCGCTACGCCCCCTTTTTGGTTAGCGACGGCAATTTTCATCAAGCCTTGCCTCCAACTTGTTTGCAGGTTAGCAACCTATAAATACAACAAGTCAGGATGTATAGCAAGTCAGCTTTATGTAAGTATGACAAGTCAACAAGTCAGGAATAGAGCAATCTAACAAGTCAAGATGGTTAGAGGTAAAGGCAGCAGAGCCTTTCAGGTATAGAATTGGAGAACTGTGCTGCCATGCTCAGCTGCTACTCGTCCGATTCGCTGTCGTCTCCGTGCAGTAAATCGGTTGCTTTGCCCCGCCCGTGCCCTCGACCTAGACCTAGACCTAGACCACGATCCTGTACTCAAGCAGTCTCTTAAAGAACTTAAGGATTAGCTGCCTAATTCCAGGGAGGATTGGGATCAGTTCAAGCAATGGTGGCGGACCAATTACGCAGCTTGTCTGAACTAGCTAAGAGGAATCATGGCTGAACATCGCGATATCGGGCATGACTGGCAGTTTAGTAATGCCTAGAGAAAATAACCTTAGTACTATTACGATGCCAACAAACTGCTGGTTGATTGCCTCAACCACGATTGTTATGTTAGTCGCGAAGTCAGAACAGAGATTGAGAGGAGTCTGTTGCTACCTCTGAATTCGCAGGAATAGTCCTACGACTACTGCCCAAACCACTCGGGCATAGAAACTGGAGCTATTGCTCTCCTCAGCACATTAATAGGGATGACTTTCTTTCAACTGGTTGCGGGTTTTGCTCTCTGGGTGAATTTGTCTGGAAGCCTCTATCTGCTTCAACTTTCATCGACTCAAGCTAAAGTGACACAAGCCTTTTTAGCGGGATGAGAATT